>CAUQPA010000063.1:0-12066 GCA_963519325.1 uncultured Pseudomonas sp.
GTTGTAAACAGAAGAGGCGACTCGCTCGATCCCGGAGGGCCATCCAGGATCAGACGAGTCGCCTCAGAGGTGGGGCAGGGCGTGGCGGGTGTTCAACTACCCGCCGCGCCCTTTTTCATTTCAGTAGTAGCGATCCACATAGGCTGGCTGTTGCTGCCGACCGGCCAGGCGCCAGTGTTCCTGCAGCGCGGTGTGGACGCTTCGGATGAAGTTGTCGTCCGCCGCCGCCGACTTGCCGACATAGCCGCCGCCCTTGTTGTAGGTCTTGAAGCGGATGCGCAGGCTGGGATGGCGCTCTTCGAACTGCTCGGGCGTCTCGCCGCCGGGCAGGCGGTCGACATGCACCGCGCCGCTCTCGCAGACCCAGAGGATGTGGTTGTGGTTCTTGTCCTTGAGCCGGGCGAACAGTTGCTTGAGGTCGTCCAGGCTGGGGTTGTCGTTCAGGTTCATGAGCGTGTCCTCCACAGTGGCCGTGATCAATGGAACTGGTTCATGGTGTTGTCCTTGCCCGCCGCCTTGAGCGCGGCTTCCCCGGCAAAGTATTCCTTGTGGTCGTCGCCCATGTCCGAGCCGGCCATGTTCTGGTGCTTGACGCAGGCAATGCCCTGGCGGATCTCCTGGCGCTGCACGCCCTTGACGTAGGCCAGCATGCCTTCCTCGGCGAAGTAGCCCTTGGCCAGGTTGTCGGTGGACAGCGCCGCGGTGTGGTAGGTGGGCAGGGTGATCAGATGGTGGAAGATGCCTGCCTCCCGCGCCGCGTCGCGCTGGAAGCTCTGGATGCGCGCGTCGGCCAGGCGACCCAGTTCGGTGTCGTCGTAGTCCACGCTCATCAGCTTGGCGCGGTCGTAGGCGGAGACGTCCTTGCCCTCGGCCTGCAGGGCGTCGAACACCTGCTGGCGGAAGCTCAGGGTCCAGTTGAACGACGGGCTGTTGTTGTAGACCAGCTTGGCGTTGGGCACGACTTCGCGGATGCGGTCGACCATGGCCTTGATCTGGCCGACGTGGGGCTTCTCGGTCTCGATCCACAGCAGGTCGGCGCCGTTCTGCAGCGAGGTGATGCAGTCCAGCACCACCCGGTCCACGCCGCTGCCGGCACGGAACTGGAACAGGCCGCTGGCCAGGCGCTTGGGCTTGAGCAGCTTGCCGCCGCGGCTGATCAGCACGTCGCCGTTGCCCAGCTGGCTGGCGTCGACCTCGTCGCAGTCGAGGAAGCTGTTGTACTGGTCACCCAGGTCGCCCGGCTGCTTGCTCACCGCGATCTGTTTGGTCAGGCCGGCGCCCAGGGAGTCGGTGCGGGCGACGATGACGCCCTCGTCCACGCCCAGTTCGAGGAAGGCGTAGCGCACGGCATTGATCTTGGCCAGGAAGTCCTCGTGGGGCACCGTGACCTTGCCGTCCTGGTGACCGCACTGCTTTTCATCGGAGACCTGGTTTTCCAGCTGGATGCAGCAGGCCCCGGCTTCGATCATCTTCTTGGCCAGCAGGTAGGTGGCTTCGGCGTTGCCGAAACCGGCGTCGATGTCGGCGATGATCGGCACCACATGGGTCTCATGGTTGTCGATCTTGGCCTGGATGGCGGCGGCCTTGGCGTTTTCGTCGGCGGCGCGGGCGGCGTCCAGCTCGCGGAACAGCATGCCCAGCTCGCGGGCGTCGGCCTGGCGCAGGAAGGTGTAGAGCTCTTCGATCAGCGCCGGCACGCTGGTCTTCTCGTGCATGGACTGATCCGGCAGCGGGCCGAATTCCGAGCGCAGCGCGGCGATCATCCAGCCGGACAGATAGAGGTAGCGGCCTTGGGTACTGCCCAGGTGCTTCTTGATGGCGATCAGCTTCTGCTGGCCGATGAAGCCGTGCCAGCAACCCAGCGACTGGGTGTAGGCGCTGCTGTCGGCGTCGTAGGCGGCCATGTCCCGGCGCATGATGGCCGCGCAATGGCGGGCGATGTCGAGACCGGTCTTGAAGCGATTTTGCAGGCGCATCCTCGCTGCGTACTCCGGATTGATGGCGCTCCAGTGATTGCCGGCGGTGGTCTTGAGGGCGGCGATGGCCTGAACGTCGTTCTCGTAAGCGGACATGAGTCGATCCTTTCGATGAGGTTGGCTTGGGTACCAGTCTTTTCCCAACGCCTGGCCGCGGGGTGGCGGTTGCCACCTGGCTGCCAGTCGCGAAGGCGAGAGGAGGGCCCAGCTGTCGAGTCATGTCGCCGTGCGTGCCTGCATGGATCCGGACGTCACCTCTGGCGACGCTGCCTCGAGCAGCGTGGCGTTCCAGTCGTCTTCTTTTGTAGTGCCTCTTGAGCATCACTACGCAAGACGGCCCGAGGGTCACCCGGAGCCCAGGCGCGACCCGCATGGATAGGGGGTTCGCGTCCGGTGCAGCTAGAGATTTGCAGGAGATAAGGACGTCGTCAACTCAGTTTTGTAGTGCTTTCGTATAGTCACTACAAAAGTCGTAGACGCGACGGGGAGCGGGTTTGGGGCGTCTATTGCTGACTCATGGGTCGCTGGTGCAGGCAAAACCGGGCCGCGAGCCACGGCGCTGGCCGTGACCCTGCGGTCACTCGGGAGGTGTTCCGGCGAGCTGGGGTCTCTGCCCCTGGTGAGGGGCAGAGGAGGGGCGGACGGTGGGACTTGCCGGTCAGTGCCGACGAACGGTAAGTCCCTGCGGGGTCAGGACGCCGTGGCGGCGGTGAGGCCGGTGAGGGTATCGGCGATGTCCTTGGTGCGGTGCGAGGTCTGGGCGGTGAGGCGGCCGGATTCGCGCAGGCTGGCGAGCAGGCCCTGCAGCGAACCCACGTCCTCGGCCTGCTCGGCGATGTGCGCCGCCACCTCGCTGATGGCGCGGGACAGCTGGTCGATGTCGGCGCCGATCTCGGCAGCGTTCTTGTGGGTGATGGCCGCCAGGTTGCGCACCTCGTCGGCCACCACCGCGAAGCCCCGCCCGCTCTCGCCGGCGCGGGCCGCCTCGATGGCCGCATTGAGCGCCAGCAGGTTGGTCTGGCCGGCGATCTGCTGGATCACCTGGACGATGGACTGGATGCGCAGACTCGACTGGCTCAGCTCGTTGGCGCTGCGCACCACATCCTCGGCCTGGTCGGTGAGCTGTTGCACGGTGCCGTCGGCCTGCCGGGTGATCTCGCCCTGCTGCCGGATGCTACCTGCCAGATCGTCCATGCTGCTATGCAATTCGCCGGAATAGTGCCGCAGCTGCTCGCCGATCTCCTGGCGGCTCTGGTGCGCCTGGCGGAGCACCTGGCCAAGGTCGGCGAGACCGCCGAACACCGCCTGGATGGAGTCGTCGAGGCCCTGGGCATCCACCACCCCGGTGAAGTTCTGCCGCTTGAATTCGTCGATCTGGTTGACCACCACCTGGCTCAGGCCGGCCAGCTTCTTGATCTGCCGCCGCAGGAAGAAGGCCTTGAACTCGCCGTAGTGGGCGGCGAAGTTGTCGACGTAGTCGTCGTGGAAGGGCGCGCCCTCCGGGGTGCGGAAAAAGAACACCGCGGTGAGCGTCTGGTTGAGGTTCAGGCCGAGGATCTCGCCGAAGGTGGAAAAGCCCACCACCGGCGTCTGGCCGAACACCTCGCCCATGCGCGGCAGCTCGGCGCTGTTGTTGGCGCGGCGCAGGATGCAGTCGTTGAGTACACCCACCAGCGGGGTGCCGCTCTTGCCCTGCAGGAAGCGGGCGAAATCCTCGCGGGTGGCGTCCACCAGGGAGGTGCGCTTGACCATCACCAGCTCCTCGCCGGGCGCCACGTCGCAGAACAGGTGGATGCGCTCGCGCTGGTAGTCGATGCGGGCGATGGAGCGCACGAACAGCTCCTCGCCCACGCGGATGGCAAAGGAATAGTCCGCCAGGCGCTGCTCCAGCTGCTCGGCGCGGCAGCTCAGGGCCTCGCAGAGTGCCGCCACCATGCTCTTGATCTGGCCGCGGCTGTCGACCACCTGGCTGATGTAGCGCTCTTCCAGGGAGGCGGTGAGGACATTGAGACTCAGCGGCGTGGCGCTGAAATTCTGGCTCTTGAATACCCCGAAGCGGGTGTTCCGGGCCATCTTCAAGAAGACCAGCTGGGCATGGTTTTCATAGGCCTTGCGGCCATCGTGCAACAGCGTCTGGCGGAAGTCGCCCTTGCCGCCGGCGGAGCCGCCGACGAACAGGCAGGGGAAGCGGCCGGACTCGTACAGCGCCTCCATGAAGAAGGATTCCGAAGCGGACAGGCCGTCGAACAGCACGAAAGCCAGGGTATCGCGGTGATCGATGGGCGTGCGCACCTGCAGGCGCTTGAGCGATTCGGTCAGCCGCGCCAGGCGCTCCTTCATGCTGCGGCGCGGTCCGCCCCGGCGGATGTCCTCGCTGTCCAGCGGGACGTGCACCACCTCGGCCGAGGCGATCACCGAGCCATCGAAGAATTGCAGCACCAGCCGGTCCCAGGCGCCGTCGGCTGAGCAGTACAGGCGCTGCTCGCTGCCGCAAAGTTCGCCGGAGGTGGTGCACAGGCTGATCGAGGCGCCCGGGAAGCGGCCGGCCAGTTGCCGGGCGATGGCGTCCAGGTCCAGGTGCGGCGAGACGAAACCGGCGATGAAGGTAGGCGTGAGGGCGACGCTCTTCAGGCGTTCGCTCAGGTCACGGCTGGAGCAGGAGAGGCTGAAGACGCCGCTGCCGCCCTGGCGAGCGCGCGCGCCGAAGCGTTGCAGAAACCCCATGATTGTTCCTCTTGTGGGCAGGCTGGGAAAGGAGCTCCCCTGGGCATCGGCGCGTTTGGCAACGGCTTGATAGGGGTGCGCGCCCAGGCCGCAGGCGGCTGGGGCGAAAGGGCGAGCGGCGTGAAGTGTCAGGGCGCTCTGGCATCAGCCTTAGGGCGATAAGCATTGCCTCGGACGGGGTGGCTTCGATCCCGCCCAGGCGACCAGCGGCCACGGCTGACGCCGAACGGTGACCGCTGTCGTCGGCTAGTCCGCCACGTCCTGCTCGGCGAACAGCTCGGCGCCGGTCAGCTGGCGGGTGGTGTTGGCGAAGCAGTACCAGGCAGGTTTCGCCTCGATGAAGACTTCGCTGGTCAGGTGCCATTCCGGGCCATCGCCAAGCAGGCCGACGGGAACGGCGTAGTAGGGCCTGGTCTTGAGTCGATAGAACAGATGAGTGCCGCAGTGACGGCAGAAGCCGCGCTCGGCCCAGTCGGAAGAGGCGTGGATGGCCAGGGCGTCACCGCCGCCGATGATGGGCGGATGCGCGCACTCCGCCACCAACAGTGGACCCCCGCCCCAGCGGCGGCAGGTCTGGCAATGGCAGGCTGATACCTCGGTGCTGTCGGGTCGGCAATCGAGCTGGACGGCGCCGCACAGGCACTGGCCGTGGCAGGAGAGGGGAGTGGACAAGGCGCTATCCTCGCGAGGGCAGGGGAATCTGCAGGATAGTCGGTCGTGCGGAAGGGGGAGGGGTGGACGCTCCCGCGGCGGGCGAGAGCGTCGGCGAGATCAATCCTCGCGGCTGGTGACTTCCACCAGGTGATAGCCGAACTGGGTCTTCACCGGACCCTGGACCTGGTGCAGCGGGGCGCTGAACACCACGGTGTCGAATTCCTTGACCATCTGGCCCGGGCGGAAGGTGCCCAGGTCGCCGCCCTGGCGGCTGGACGGGCAGCTGGAGTTGTCCTTGGCCACCTGGGCGAAGTCGGCACCCCCTTCGATGGCGGCTTTGAGTTCGTTGCACTTGGCTTCGCTGGAAACCAGGATGTGGCGGGCAGAGGCTTTGGCCATGGGAGAGACTCCTGTTGATTGAGCCGGCGAGCCTACCCCAATCACCCTTGCAAGCAAACTGCCATCCGTTCCTCGGCTGGCCACCGGTCTGGCTTGCGCCCCGGATTCAGGCCGGGTACATAGCGCTTCCGTCTTTTCCGGATCCGCTCACGCATGTCCCGTTTCCCTGCCTCGTCCCTGCTGCTGACCACCACCTTGCTGAGCCAGGCCGCCCTGGCCGCGACGCCCGAAGAGGCGCGACTGGTCAGCCTGATCAACGCCTATCGCGTCGCCCCCCAGGGTTGCCCGGGCACCCGCGCCGCCGCACCGCTCGCCGCCGACAGTCGCCTGGCGGCGGTACGCCTGAGCGGCCGCGATCGCCTGCAGAGCGATCTGCGCGCCGCGGGTTATCAGGCGTCAGCGGTACAGGTGATCATGCTGGCGGGCGCGCCCACTGCCCAGGCGGCCATGGCCGGGCTGCGCCAGCAGTACTGCCGGCCGTTGGTCAGCAGCGACTATGCGCAGATCGGGGTGAGCCAGCAGGGGCCGCGCTGGCAACTGGTGCTGGCGCGACCGGTGGTGAGCGCCGGCCTGGGCGACTGGCAGACCGCCGGCAAGGCGGTCCTGGCCGAGGTCAATCGCGCCCGTGCCCAGGCCCGTACCTGCGGCACCCGACGCTTCGCCGCCACCACGCCGCTGCGCTGGAATCCGGCGCTGGCCAACGCCGCCCTGGCCCACAGCCAGGACATGGCCGGGCGCGACTACTTCTCCCACACCGCGCCGGGCGGCGGCAGCGTCGCCGAGCGGGTGGCCAGGCAGGGCTATGGCTGGACACGCATCGGCGAAAACATCGCCGCGGGCGCCGGCTCGGTGGGCCAGGCCATGCAGGGTTGGCTAGCCAGCCCCGGGCATTGCGCCAACCTCATGAGTCCCGACTTCACCGAGATGGGCGCGGCCTATGCGCTGAATCCGCGCAGCACCCACAGCCTCTACTGGACCCAGGTGTTCGGCCGGCCGCGCTAGGTCCGGTCTGAAAGGCCGCTGAGCCGCGCTCGGGGACGGCTCGGGCGTATCAGGTCCGGTACTCCGAGATCTCGATCAGGTTGAGATCGGGATCCCGCACATAGACCGAACGGATCGGCCCGGTCGCACCGGTACGGTCCACCGGGCCTTCCACGATTGGCCAACCTTCCCGTTGCAGATGGGCGATGACCGCGTCGAGCGGCTGGCGGGCGATGAAGCAGAGGTCGAGCGCGCCCGGTACCGGCAGGTGCGCCTTGGGCTCGAACTCCCGACCGCGCTCGTGCAGGTTGATCTTCTGGTTGCCGTAGCTCAGCGCCTTGCGCCCGGCGCCGAACACCTCCAGGCGCATGCCCAGCACCCGGGTGTAGAAATCCTCGCAGGCGGCGAGGTCGACGGTGGTCAGCACCAGGTGATCCAGATGGTCGATCAGCATGACGGTCTCCGTGACGAGGCGGGGACTTCACTGTGCCAGTCGCCCGCGCCCGCGGCCATCACTTGCCGTGGGTCGCGATCCAGCGCTTGAGCTGGTCGATCTCCTTCTGCTGGGCCTGGATGATGGTCTGCGCCAGCTGGCGCATTTCCGGGTCCTTGCCGTGCTGGAGTTCATAGCGGGCCATGTCGAGGGCGCCCTCGTGGTGAGCCAGCATGCCCTTGGCGAAGCCCAGGTCCGGATCCTTGGCCTTGAGACCTTCTTCCATGCCCTGGTGCATGGCCGCCATGCTCTTCTGCATGTCCTGGTGGGCCTGATGGGTATCCTCGGCGGCGCTGGATATGCCGCTCGCCAGCAGGGTGACGGCAAGCATGGCACTGGATAGGACGATACGCATGGGACGAGCTCCTCGAAGGAAAAGAACGACAGCGAGGCTAAGGTTTGCCCCTGGGGCAAGGTCAACCGCTGCGCTGTCTGCTGTCCGAGCCCTGGAGGAGCGAAAGGTTCGCGATGTTTTGTCGCAGCGCGCCGCTCTGGGCAGGGTGCCGGAGCGCGAAAAAAATCTCGCCGATCAGGCCATTGGCGGAGAACGGCAGGCGATCTCCCACCACGTTCGCAACTGCGAGAGGTTGTGAGGGTCCGAATCGGCAGCGTAGAATTTTTACTACATCCAATACCAAGCCTACCTACAGCAACCTTCTCGCTCGCGATCTTGCCATCGCAGGCGGGCCAAGCCGTTGCTCGTGGGTTTTCGTCGTCGACTCCGCGCCGCGGAGCCGCTGCCCGTCCATCCCGCTCTGGAGTAGAAGATCGCCCTATGGATGCTACCGCCGAAGCCCGGAAACCCAGTTGGTCCGGCGTCATCGCCCTGGCCCTGGCCGCCTTCATCTTCAACACCACCGAGTTTGTCCCGGTGGCGCTGCTCAGCGACATCGGGCGCAGCTTCGACCTGCGCCCGTCGCAGGTCGGGCTGATGCTGACTATCTATGCCTGGGTGGTCGCCCTAATGTCGCTGCCGATGATGCTCGCCACCCGTTCCATCGAGCGGCGGCGCCTGCTGGTGTTCGTCTTCGTGGTGTTCATCGCCTGCCATGGGCTATCCGGGGTGGCCTGGAGCTTCGAGGTGCTGGTGGCCAGTCGCGTCGGCATCGCCTTCGCCCATGCGGTGTTCTGGTCGATCACCGCCTCGCTGGCCGTGCGCATCGCGCCGCCCGGCAAGCAGACCCAGGCGCTCGGCCTTTTGGCCACCGGTACCTGCCTGGCCATGGTGCTGGGCATCCCGCTGGGCCGGGTGCTCGGGGAGTTGCTCGGCTGGCGCTACACCTTCCTCGCCATCGCTGCCGTCGCCGTGGGCACGGTGCTCTGGCTGGCGCGCAACCTGCCGCTGCTGCCGAGCGAGAACTCCGGGTCGCTGGCCAGCCTGCCGGTGTTGTTCAAGCGCCCGGCGCTGCTGTGCATCTACCTGCTCACGGTGCTGGTGGTGACCGCCCACTTCACCGGCTACAGCTATATCGAGCCCTTCGCCGTGGAGGTGGCAGGCATGGCCGGCATGCAGATCACCGCCTTGCTGCTGCTGTTCGGTGGTTCCGGGGTGATCGGCTCGCTGCTGTTCAGCCGCTACAGCCTGAGATTCCCCAACGGCTTCCTGATCACCGCCATCGGCGGCATCGCCCTGTCGCTGCTCCTGCTGCTGCCCTTCGCCTGGAAGGGTTACCTGCTGGAAGGGCTGAGCGTGGTCTGGGGCATCGCCATCATGAGCTTCGGCCTGGCGCTGCAATCCAAGGTGCTGGCGCTGGCCAAGGATGCCACCGACGTGGCCATGGCGCTGTTCTCGGGCATCTACAACGTCGGCATCGGCGGCGGCGCGCTACTGGGCAGCGTGGTGGGCACCCATGTCGGCATGCCCTACATCGGCCTGGTGGGCGGTGGTCTGGCGGTGGCCGGCCTGCTGTTCGCGGTGTTCATGACCCGCCGCTACGCCGAGCAGCTCAACGCCAATCCGCTGTGATCCCCTGGGGCGTCGCGGCCTTGTCGCGGCGCCCCGGGTAGCGCGACCCAGGGGTCGCGAACTGTCTGCCCGGCCGCTCCCCGCGGCCATGGAGCAGCCCGGGGCGACGCGCTAAGCTGCGGGTCACCTGGCGCTCCGGCCAGGCCGCCGGATGCGCCCGCCATGAATCGACTGCTGTTCAATCTCTTCGTCTGGGCCAAGGTGCCCATCGCCAAGATCGCCGGGCTGCGCCTGCGCCAGTTGGACGCCCGCGGCTGCCAGATGCAGGTCACCCATGGCTGGCTGAACCAGAATCCCTTCAAGAGCATGTTCTGGGCGGTGGAGGGCATGGCGGCGGAATTTTCCACCGGCATCCTCGCCGACCTGCATATCCGTCGCTCCGGCAGTCGCTTCGCCATGCTGGTGGTGGCCCTAAACGCGACCTTCACCAAGAAGGCGGTGGGCACCATCGTCTTTCACTGCGACCAGGGCGAGACCATCGCCGCCGCCCTGCGCCTGGCCCGGGAAACGGGCGCGCCCCAGGTGGTGCAGTTGCGCAGCGTGGGCACCGATGAGAGCGGTGAGCAGGTGGCGGAATTCTGCTTCACCTGGAGCTTCAAGGCGCGGATGCCGCTAGGGACATCCCAGTAGGAGCAACGGTCTTTATCGCGGCCATGGCCGCGGTAAACCGTAGGTTGCCAGCTCCCAATGAGATGTTGGGCTTCGCTGCGCTCAACCCAACCTACCACGGCCCGTAGGAGCGACTGTCTTTATCGCGCTGATCGTGGCCATGGCGGTCCGCCGACGCGGCCGCTCCTACGGTTACCGCGGTGCCTGTGGCGGGCGAACCGCCATGGTCGCGATAGGTTGGGTGAAACTGGCGCGGCGTGGTCCAAGTGCAGGGCGCTGCGCAGGGTGGATAAGGCTGCGCCGTTATCCACGCTACCTGGCTGCCGGCACCCGCGCCGGGGGGCGCTAACGCCCGAAACGGCCGCCACGCCGCTCGCCCCGCCCCTGGCGGCGGCCGCCCTTGCCGTGGCCCTTCTCCTGGCCACGCGGCCGGCGGCGGCGTGACAACTCGCGGGTGATGGCTTCGTTGAGCAGGTCGCGGTGGTCCTCGCCGCGTTCCAGGGCGGGAAACAGCTCGGGCAGGCTACGCGCCAGGTGCAGGTAGGTCTCCACCACATGCAGGGCGCTTTCCAGGCCGGCGAGATCGGTGCCCAGGGGGATGCGCGGCAGGTCCACCGGCTCGCCGCGGGCGACGCTTCTTAACCAGCGCTGGGCCTGGCCGCTGGCCGGGCCCTCCAGCCCGCCGCGGATCGGCGTGCAGGCGAAGATCCAGCGCAGGTGGAAGTCGATGCCGGGCAGGTCGATCAGCTTGATCCACTCGGCGAGCTCGTCGGGCAGCACCGAGACGAAGGCGTCGCCGTAGTTGATGTTGCGGTTGAAGGTCAGCCAGGTGCGCAGCAGGCTGGGTTCCTGCATGAATTCGGAAAGGGCGCGCAGGTGTTCCAGGCTCGGCCGTACCTGGAACTGGTGCAGGTCCACTGGGTCGTCCGGGCTGTGGAACAGCCGCTTGATGTTGCGCAGCACATGGGGCTCCAGTGCGGTGATCTCGCCCTCGGCATGGTGACCGAAACGCCCGGCGCGACCGCCGATCTGCTTGACCTCCTGGACCCGCAGCGGACGATTCTGCACCCCGTCGAATTTCTCGTCGGTGTAGAAGCACAGGGTGTGGGCGGGCAGGTTGAGGCCCATGCCCACGGCATCGGTGGCGACCATGATCTCGGTCTCGCCTTCGCGGAAGCGCCGCGCCTGTTCCCGCCGCACCTCCGGCGAGAGGGCGCCGTAGACCACCGAGACGCGGCGTCCGGCCATTTCCAGCAGGCCCTTGAGCTCTAGCACCACCCGGCGGCTGAAGGCCACCAGCAGCGAACCGGGCTCGAGCCGTTCCAGGGTGGTGGCGTGGCGCGCCACCGTGACCGGTGACAGCCGCTTGGTGGGCTTGATCTCCAGGCGATCCTCGCACAGTGCGCAGAGGGTGCGCAGCGAGGGTTCGATCAGCGCCGGGCCGGTCATCAGCAGGCGTCTGGTATGGGCGCTGACCAGGGCATCGACCCAGGCCCAGCCGCGTTGCGGATCGGCCAGCATCTGCACCTCGTCGACCACCACCACCTCCCACTGCTGGCGGCGGAAACGGGCGAACTCCTCCACGGTGCAGCAGAAATGGGTGGCACCCGGGCGGATGATCTCTTCCTCGCCGGTGACCAGCGAGCAGGGCACGCCGAGGGACTCCAGGCGCTCCTGGTTTTCCAGCGCCATCAGCCGCAGCGGCGAGAGGTAGATGGCATGGGTCACCGCCGCCATGGCCTCGATGGACCTGTGGGTCTTGCCGCTGTTGGTGGGGCCGAGCAGGGCGGTCCAGGTGCGGGTCAGGCGCCGCGCCGGATAGTTCTGGTGGTACTGGGCGAAGCGCGGGTTGTTCTCCAGCAGCACGGCGAAGGCCATCTTCTCGCGTTGCTGTTCCACCGCGTGGCGCAGCGCCCGGCGCAGCTTATCGGTCTCCAGGCGCATCAGCTCCTGCAGCCGCGGCAGGCCGAGCTGGTGCAGATCGAAATCCAGGGCATCGGCCTCGCTCACCAGCACCGCGAAGCGCTGGCGCAAGTCGCCGGCCACCTCGGCCTTGAGCGCGGCGACATCGGCATCAATGAGCAGCCGGCCCTGGTTGGCCGCCAGCCGGCGGGGGATTTCCAGGCGGATGTCGTCATGGCTGAGCACCACGTTGAATCTCAGCTCGTGGCGCGTCTCGTTGAGCACCTCCACCGCCCGGGGCAGGAAGTCGTCCAGGCGGATCAGCGCCTGGGGCACCCGTTGCAGCACCCGCTGGCGATCTT
>CAUQPA010000064.1:0-12041 GCA_963519325.1 uncultured Pseudomonas sp.
CTGGACGGCCATGCCATGGCCAAGCGGGGGCGGGCGGGGGCAGCGCTCGCCACTGCCGCCCTGGCGTCCTTCTTCGCCGGTACCGTCGCTACCGTGGCCCTGGCCGTGGCCGGCCCGGTGCTGTCGCGCTTCGCCCTGTCCTTCGGGCCGGCGGAATACGTGGCGCTCACCGTCTTCGGCCTGCTGGCGGCGACCATCCTGGCCAGCGGCTCGGTGATCAAGGCGGTCGGCATGGTCTGCCTGGGGCTGCTGCTCGGCATGGTGGGCATGGACGTGAGCAGCGGCACCACGCGCCTGACCTTCGGTTCCACCGACCTCTACGACGGCATCGACTTCGTGGTGATCGCGGTGGGTCTGTTCGGCATCGCCGAGATCGCCGTCAACCTTGAATCCCGCGAAGCCCGCGGCTCCCTCGCCGGCAAGATCACCCGGCTGTGGCCCACCCGCGAGGACTTCCGCAGGGCCTGGCCGGCCACCCTGCGCGGTACTGCCCTGGGCACCTTCCTCGGTGTACTGCCGGGCGGCGGTGCGACCCTGAGCGCCTTCAGTGCCTATTCGCTGGAAAAGAAGGTGTCGAAGACGCCGGAGCAGTTCGGTACCGGGATGGTGGAGGGCGTCGCCGCGCCGGAGTCGGCCAACAACGCTGGCGCCCAGTCGTCCTTCATCCCGCTGCTGACCCTGGGCATCCCGTCCAATTCGATCATGGCGATGATGCTCGGCGCCATGATGATCCACGGCATCACCCCCGGGCCTTCGGTGATCACCAACCAGCCGGCGCTGTTCTGGGGCCTGATCGCCAGCATGTGGATCGGCAACCTGATGCTGCTGGTCATCAACCTGCCGCTCATCGGCGTCTGGGTGCGGCTGCTGCAGGTACCGTATCGGCTGCTGTTCCCGGCCATCCTGCTGTTCTGCTGCGTCGGGGTGTACAGCGTCAACAACCGTGGCTTCGACGTCGCCCTGGTGATCATCTTCGGCTTGCTGGGCTATCTGTTCCGCAAGGCCAAGTGCGAGCCGGGTCCGCTGTTGCTGGGCTTCGTCCTCGGCCCGCTGCTGGAAACCAACCTGAGGCGCGCCCTGTTGATTTCCCAGGGTGATCCTACCGTGCTCGTCCAGCGGCCGATCAGTGCCACCCTGTTCGCCGCCTCGGCCATCCTGCTGGTGATGATGGTGTTGCCGGCCTTTCGGCGGAAGCGGGAAGAAGCCTTCCAGGAGGAAGAGGCCTGAGGTAGGCGTCGTTCCCGGCCAGGCCTCCACCGGGGTCAGCCGGGAAGCGGCGCCTGCTAGCCACTAGCGGCAGGCGACGGCGAAGGCCTGGGCGATGGTGTCGAGCAGGGCATTCTCGGAATCCTGCTTGCGCCGCGCCATGGACAGCTGGCGCGTGGGAGCCGCCGCGCCGAGGGAGACCTCTCGCACCGGATAGGTGCCCAGGTGTTCCGGGCGCAGCCGGGGCAGTACCGAGACGCCCAGGCCCATGCCCACCATGGCGATAATGGCGTCGGCGCTGGGCACGTCCAGCAGCGCCTCGCGCTGCGGCACCAGGCCGTCGACGAAGCGGGCCGCCAGCCGGCCGACCACCAGTTTGCGATCCAGCCGAATCCAGGGATACCGCTGCAGATAGTGTTCGGGCGTCTGGTGCTCCAGTTGCGCCGGCACCACCAGCACCAGGGGCTCATGGAGCAGGTCCTGCCAATGCAGGCGGGCCGAGCCGCCGCCCGGTGGCCGGACCAGGATGGCCGCATCCAGGCGATCCGCTTTCAGCGCCGCGATCAGCTCGGGCGTGTTGTTCCTTTCCAGCTGCAGGGTGATGCCCGGCGCACGCCTTTGCAGGTCGGCGACCGCCTTCGGCAGCAGCGTCGTCAGGATCGACCCCGTCACCCCCAGGCGGACGCGACCGGTCAAGGGCAGGGCGCGCTGGTTGCGCAGGCCTTCGAGGTCCGCCAGGGTGCGGGCCACCGTATCGATCAGCTTGAGCGCGAAGGGCGTGGGCTGCACCGCGCGCCCCGAGCGATCGAATAGCGCCTGCCCGAAGTAGGCCTCCAGCTGCTTGACCTGCAGGCTGACCGCGCTGGGGGTGAGATTCACCGCTTCCGCGGCCGCGGCGAAGGAGCCGCGCTCCAACACCGCCCGCAGGGTCATGAAGGCCTCGATTTTCATGAGAATTTCTCGTCTTTGGAGCGACAGAGAATAACTTTTCTTCGCGGGTACGGCGCCTATGATGGCCAAAACAACAGGGCCAGCGCATGACTCAGACCAGCCGACTGCAAGACTACCCCTTGGCTTCCCATACCCTGCCCAAGGGCAGCAGCGCCTATCGGATACCCCGGCGCCTGCGCGCCATCCTGTCGCTGGATGACTTCGAGGTGGCCGCGCGGCGCCATCTGCCCAAGCCGTTGTTCGCCTATGTCAGCGGCGGTGCCGAGCAAGAGAAGTCGCTGCGCGGCAACCGCGCCGGATTCGACCGCTATGCCTGGGTTCCGCGCGTCTTTACCGATACCTCCACGCGCAGCCTGGAGACCACCCTCCTGGGGCAGCGCTACGGCGCGCCCTTCGGCATCGCGCCCATGGGCATCAGCCCGGTCCGCCTTCGAGGGTGACCTCATCCAGGCTCGGGCGGCCAGGGAGGCCAATATCCCGGCGATCATGAGCGGTTCCTCCCTGCTGCCGATGGAGGAGGTGGTCCGGGAAAATCCCGACGCCTGGTTCCAGGCCTATGTACCCGGCGAGGATGCCAAGATCCTGGCCCTCGTCGGTCGCGTGCAGGCTGCGGGCTTCAGGACGCTGGTGGTCACCGCCGATGTGCCGGTGTCGGCCAATCGGGAGAATCTGATTCGCGCGCGCTTTTCCACGCCGCTGAAGCCGGATCTGCACCTGGCCTGGGAAGGCATCACCCACCCGCGCTGGCTGCTGGGTACCGCGTTGCGCACCCTGCTCCGGCGGGGCATGCCGCACTTCGAGAACTCCGGCGTCGGCCGCGGCGCGCCCATCGTATCGGCCAATGTGATGCGCGATTTCGGCGCCCGCGATCACCTGAGCTGGCGCCACCTGGAGCTGATCCGCCGCCACTGGCCGGGCACCCTGGTGGTCAAGGGCATCCTCGCGCCGGAAGACGCCTTACGCGCCCGGGAGTCCGGTGCGGATGGCGTCATCGTCTCCAACCATGGCGGGCGCCAGTTGGACGGTAGCCTCGCGCCCATCGCCAGCCTGCCGCAGGTGGTCAAGGCGGTCGGGCCGGATTATCCGGTGATGATCGACAGCGGCTTTCGCCGTGGCCATGACGTCCTCATGGCGCTCGCGCTGGGGGCGAAATTCGTCTTCATCGGCCGGCCCATGAACTACGCGGGCGCCGTGGGCGGCCAGCCCGGCATCAAGCATGCGATCGGCATCCTGGCCACCGAACTGTCGCGCAACATGGCGCTGCTGGGGATCCAGCAGCCCAGCGACGTCCGGCGGGACAGCCTGCGGATCCTGCGCTGACAGCCGCCACTCCCCAGGAGGGGCGGCTCAGGATATCCGGTAGGTAGCCTTGGCCGTGCCGCTGAACAGTGCCGCCCGGTCATCCTTGCTCCAGCCCTGGGTCAGGCGCTTGAAGGCGTTCCACAGCACGCCGTAGGAGAACATGCCCTTGTCCACGGGGAAGTTGCTCTCGAACAGGCAGCGTTCGGCGCCAAAGGCCTCCACGCAGGTCAGTACATAGGGCCGCCACAGTTCCGCCAACTCGGCCGAGGTGGGCGGCGTCGCCCGTTCATCGAAGGCGAAACCGCTGACCTTCATGCCCAGGCCACCCAGTTTCAGGCGCAGATTGCTGCACCGGGACAGCGCCTGAATGGCGCGAGACCAGTCCTGGAACACCGCCTGGCGCTGCTGCGCATAGGGTCCGGCGCCGAGCGGACCGCCGAAATGATCGAGCACCATGGGCTGGTCGGGGAATTTCCGGGCGAGGGCGAGCACCTCGTCCAGCTGGGTGTGGTACGCCCAGATATCCAGTGAGAGGTCATGCCGGGCAAGACAGGTCACGCCTTCGTGGAAGTGGTCCGCCATGAGGATGCCCGCTGGCGGCGGCATTGGGATGGGGCAGGGCCACCATTAGGTTGTCCAGCCGGTGTGCCTGCCCCGGGCCGAAGGTGCGCTCCGCGGCCATCTGCAGCAGCAGGGCCTGCTGGCCGGTGGGGGAACTCACGGCGATCTTCTGGTCGGGCTTGAAGTCCTTGAGCGACTTGATCGAGGGGTCGTTGACGAACAGGGCATTGTCGCCGGCGACCAGGGCGCAGAGGGCGCGGATGTCGAGGGACTTCTGGGTCTTCTGCCAGGCGACCAGGGTACCGGGCAGGCCATAGCCGCCGATGTCGATGTTGCCGCTGATCAAGGCATCGTTGATCGCCGGCGAGCCACTGATGCGCTTGATCTCGAACTGGGTGTCGGGCTGGCCGGCGGCCTTGGCCTGCTCGCGGAAGAAGCCCAGCTTGTCGGCCAGGGTCACGGGCAGATAGGCATAGCCGTACTGGATGGCCAGGGTGACCTGGCTCTGTTCGGTCTGGGCCTGGGCGGGCAGGACGGTCGCTAGGGTGAGGCTGGCGGCCAGGCCCAGGACGCGGGCGAGCTGACGCAGGGCGGGCCGGGACGAGCGGCCGGACGGCTGCAGCATGGCGTTCTCCTTGTTATTTTTGAAATGCCATTTCCTTTGGGGATATGCAGAAAAGCCGGGGCCGTCAAGTCAGGCTTTTGGTTAACGAAATTTTCGCTTGCAATTGGCTGTGGCTGTTTTATTTTTGGAACGCCATTTCGTTAAAAATAATATTTCGGAGCCTCTCTAGCCGGGGGCTTCGCCCTCTCAGGTGCCTGGTCATGAGTTTTTTCGCTGCGCCGCCGACGATCCAAACCGCCGTCTTCACCCGCCTGCCCGATCGCTATCGCCAGGCGAAGCGCACGGCATGGGCCGATGCCAACCGCCAGGGTCGGGCCATCGACTCCTTCCTCGAAGGGCCGTCCTTCGATCGTCAGGGCAATCTCTACGTCACCGATATTCCCAATGGGCGCATCTTTCGCATCGATCCCCAAGGGGAGTGGGAGCTGGTCTGCGAATACGATGGCTGGCCCAATGGCCTGAAGATCCACCGTGATGGCCGGATCTTCATCGCCGACTACAAGCGCGGCATCCTGCTGCTCGATCCGCTGCGCGGCGAGGTGGAAACGCTCCTGGGCAGCGCCGGCTCGGAAGGCTTCAAGGGCGTCAATGACCTGGTGTTCTCGCCGGCCGGTGACCTCTACTTCACCGACCAGGGCCAGACCGGCCTGCAGGATGCCAGCGGCCGGATCTATCGCCTGAGCGCCGACGGCCAGCTCAGCTGTCTGTTGAATACGGTGCCCAGCCCCAATGGCATCGTCTTCGATCCGCGACTCAACCACCTGCTGATCGCGGTGACCCGGGCGCAGCAGATCTGGCGCATTCCGCTGGGCAACGGCTCGCTGATCGGCAAGGTCGGTGTCTTCGCCCAGCTGCATGGCGGACTCGGCGGTCCGGATGGCTTGGCGCTGGACGAGGAGAGCAATCTCTATATCGCCCATACCGGCTTCGGCTCGGTCTGGCAGCTGTCGTCGGTGGCCGAGCCGCTGGCCCGGTTGCGCTCCTGCGCCGGTATCAGCAACACCAACCTGGCCTTCGGCGGTCCCGAGGGGCGCAGCCTGTTCATCACCGAATCCGAGACCGGCAGCATCCTGCGGGTGGAGACCGGCGTAAGGGGCCTACCCCTGTTCTCTCATCTCTAAACGGCGCTTCGGCGCCCCTGTCAGCTCCACAATAACTACAACAGAGGTTATCCATGAGTCAGACCCCGCTGGGTGCCCAGGCGCCCTTGACCGATGGCGAAGGCGAACAGGTATTGCATCGCGCCCTGTGGCGCATCCTGCCGTTCATCTTCGCCTGCTACGTGATCAGCTACCTGGATCGCACCAACGTCGGCTTCGCGGCCATCAGCATGAACAAGGACCTGGGCCTCACGGCGACCATGTTCGGCTGGGCGGCCGGTCTGTTCTTCTTCGGTTATTTCATCTTCGAGATTCCCAGCAACCTGCTCATGCAGCGCTTCGGCGCGCGGATCTGGATCGCCCGGATCATGATCACCTGGGGCCTGATCTCCATGGCCACGGCCTTCGCCACCGGCCCGGTCAGCTTCAGTATCCTGCGCTTCCTGCTGGGGGTGGCCGAGGCCGGCTTCACCCCGGGGGTCTATCTCTATTTCACCTACTGGTTCCCCGGTAAATGGCGTGCCAAGGCGACCGCCGCCTTCCTGCTGGGCATCCCGACCGCCAACATCATCGGCTCGCCGCTGTCGGGCTTCCTGCTGGACATCCACGACTTCATGGGGCTGAAGAACTGGCAATTCCTGCTGGTGGTGGAAGCCCTGCCGGCGGTGCTGCTGGGTATCCTCTGCCTCTTCGTGCTGGTGGACTCGCCGGCCAAGGCACGCTGGCTGTCGACCCGCGAACGCACCTGGCTGACCGATCGCCTGGCCCGCGAACAGCGGGAGATAGGCGCGGCCCACGGCTCGACGCTGCGTGATGCCCTGACCAATCCGAAGGTTTTCGTGCTGGCCGCCATCAACTTCTGCGGCATCGTCGGCTCCGTGGGTATCGGCATCTGGATGCCGCAGATCATCAAGAGCCTGGGCATGCAGAACAGCACGGTGGGCCTGGTGGCCACCATTCCCTATGTGCTCGGCGCCATCGCCATGACGCTCTGGGCGCGCCAGGCTAACAAGAGCAGCCATCGCCTACCCTATGTGGCCGGTGCCCTGGGATTGGCCGCCTGTGGTCTGGTGGGCGCCGCGCTGTCGGCCGATCCGCTGCTGCGTATGAGCTGCCTGAGCGTGACGGTGGCCAGCATCCTGTCCTTCCAGGCGACCTTCTGGGCAATTCCCTCCAGCTTCCTGACCGGTCGAGCCGCAGCGGGTGGCCTGGCGCTGATCGTCTCCATCGGCAACCTGGGTGGTTTCGTCGGGCCCTTCGCCATTGGCTTGGTCAAGGATGCGACCCAAAGCTACTCCGGCCCCTTCTATGTGGTGGCCTCGGTACTAGCATTGGGGGTCATCCTGATGCTCTGGCTGGGCGATCCGAGTCGCCGGGCGTCGGTCAAGACCGGCGGCGAGGTTCCACTGCGGACCTGAGCCAAACGTAGTTAGCAAAGAAGGCGGCCAGGAGCCGCCTTCTTTTTTGCGTACCTGCATCCAGTGGCCGGCGTGGATTGGCCAGATCGACCAGGCATAGGACCTGGGACGGCCCACTCCAGGTGTCCGTTGCTCTCGTCGGCGCCCCAGGTTCTAGGCGGCGCTGAGCACGTTCGAGTGGCTCCGGATAGCCAGCCTCATCAATGGCCTGATGCCTCGCCCTTGGATAGGGAGCGAGGTGCTATCCGGCGTTGCGCGCGTGAATCCCTGGCCATGGCGAGTGCCTGGGTGCTCTGGTCGAGTGCTTCCAGGGCCTGAGCACAGGGAGACAGCCGATGAAGCCCAGGAAGCGTCAAGGGATCAGGAAGCGGGCAGAGCGGTGATGCGCAGGTAGAGTCTGGAGCGGTCTCGGTCGACCCTGGACAGCAAAACGCCCGCTGCATGGCAGCGGGCGTTTTACTGGTGTGGCGTCTAGTCCGTCAGGGGCTAGCCCGGACGAGGGGCGGCCTAGGGCAGGGCGCAGCCCTTCTTCTTCAGCGCGTCCAGCACCCAGCTACGGTCGTTGGTGCCTTCGGCGATCTGGCGCATCTGCTTCTCTTCCGCCGCGTGTTTGGCGGTGGCGCGGTCATAGACCTCGGCAACCTGGTCGTAGGGCACGCAGAGCAGGCCGTCGTCATCGCCGATGATCAGATCGCCCGGCTCGATGACCATGCCATCGATGGCGATGGGGACATTGATCTCGCCCGGGCCATCCTTGTAGGGACCGCGATGGGAGATGCCGGCAGCGAACATCGGGAAGTCGCCCGCGCCGATGTTGGCGGCATCGCGGATGGCGCCATTGATGACGATGCCGGCCACGCCACGCTTGACCGCGTAGGCCACCATCATTTCGCCGATGAGGGCATTGGTCAGGTCGCCGCCAGCGTCCACCACGACGACGTCGCCCGGCTCGGCGATGTCCAGGGCGTAGTGCAGCATCAGGTTGTCGCCCGGGCGCGCCTTCACGGTCAGCGCCGCGCCGGCCAGTACGCCCTGGCGGTGCATGGGGCGCAGGCGCGAGCCGCCGGCGGTCATGCGGTTCATGGAGTCGCTGACGTTGGCGACCGGAACCTCACGGTAACGCGCGACCCATTCGGCTGCGACCTTGCGTTGGGCATTGAGAACTCTGAATCCGATGGTCATGGGCATTTCTCTTGTGGGCTTTGTTGGATGCCGCTGGAGCGGGTGATGAATTTTCAGAATGGCATTTCTTTTTTAAACATTCAATGCCCGGATGGTCGGTAGGAAATTCCTGGTTACGTCTAGTATTGCAACGCTGTTCCATTATGCTAAGGTCAAAGCCTGCCTTTCTGGCTGTCCGCTCGACGGACCTCGTCATAACAACAAGGGATTACCCACATGACCCGCACCCTGCTCCTTACCGGTCCCGAACTCGCACCCGACGCCATGGCCCTGGCCGCTGCCCATGGCATCCGCGTCGTGCCGACCCAGCCCTATATGCCCGCAGACGAACTGGTCGCCCTGATCCGCAAGGAACAGCCGGACGCCATCATCGTCCGCCAGGGCAAGCTGACCCGCGAGATGATCGAGGCTTCGGCCAAGCTCGAGATCATCGCCAAGCACGGCGTCGGCTACGACACCATCGATCTGCAGGCCGCCGCCGACCGCGGGATTCCGGTCACCATTGCCCTGGGCGCCAATGCCCAGTCGGTGGCTGAGCATGCCTTCGCCCTGATGTTCAGCGTGGCCCGCCAGACGGCCTGGCTGGATGCGCGGATGCGCGCCGGGCACTGGGACAAGTCCCAGGCCAATGGCACCGAGCTGTTCGGCAAGACCCTCGGCCTGGTGGGCCTGGGTTCCATCGGTAGCGTGCTGATGGATTTGGTGGCGCCCCTGCGGATGCAGGTGCGGGTTTATGACCCCTATCTCCAGAACCTGCCGGTGCGTGACCACGTGCAGCGCGAGGAGAGCTTCGACAACCTGCTGTCCGAGTGCGACGTCATCAGCCTGCATTGCCCGCTGACGGAGGCCAACCGCCACCTGTTCGGCGCTGCCCAGTTCGCCCGGATGCGTCCCGGCAGCCTGCTGATCAACACCGCCCGCGGCGAGCTGATCGATACCCAGGCTCTGGTAGCAGCGCTGCGCGAAGGCCAGATCGCCGGTGCCGGGCTGGATACCTTCCACCCCGAGCCGCCGCCGGCCGATAGCCCCCTCTGGGGCCTCACCAACCTGGTGGCCACCCCCCATGTGGGCGCCAACACTACCGAGGCCCGCGACCGGGTCGGGCTGGTGGCGGTCCAGCAGGTGCTCGATTGCTGGAATGGCAAGAGCGTAGAATCGCGCGCCGTGGTCAATCGTCACCTCATCGCGGCCTGATCCTCGCGTCAGGGCGGGCGGTCTCCCTCCGGGGCCGCCCGCTACGTCTATCTCCACAACAATAAGACGGAGAGCCTGCATGACCTCTTCTACGCCCGAGATCAGCGAACTGGAACGCAGCACCATGCGCCGTGTCGCCTGGCGCATCCTGCCGTTCCTGATCGTCTGCTACCTCATCGCCATCATCGACCGTGGCAACATCGGCATGGCCTCGCTGCAGATGAACCAGGATCTCGGTCTGACGCCGGCGATCTTCGGTTTCGCCAGCAGCCTGTTCTTCTTTTCCTATTTCCTGGTGGAGGTGCCGAGCAACCTGGCGCTGCAACGCTTCGGCGCGCGCATCTGGATCGCCCGGATCATGATCACCTGGGGTCTGATCTCGGCCGGCACCGCCTTCGTCCAGGGGGCCAACTCGCTGTATGTGATGCGCTTCCTGCTGGGCGCCGCGGAAGCCGGCTTCTTCCCCGGCGTGCTGCTGTACCTCACCTACTGGCTACCCTCCAACTACCGGGCGCGCATGGTCGCCATCTTCATGGTGGCGATCCCCGGCGCCAACTTCTTGGGATCACCACTCTCGGGCCTGCTACTGAGCCTGGACGGCTGGATGGGTATGCGCGGCTGGCACTGGCTGTTCATCCTGGAAGGCATTCCGGCGGTGCTGCTGGGCATCGCCTGCCTGTTCGTGCTCACCGACCGCCCGGAGCAGGCCAAGTGGCTGAGCGACGAGCAGCGCAACTGGCTGACCCTCAAGCTGGCCGAGGAGCGCGGGCGCAAGACCAGCATCGGCCATATTTCCCTGTGGCAGCTGCTCAAGCACAAGGATATCTGGGTCATGGCGCTGATCTATTCGGGCGCCTCGGCGGCCGGTAGCACCATGAGCGTCTGGGCGCCGCAATTGCTCAAGGGCTTCGGCCTGTCCAACCTGGAGGTCGGCCTGACCAACGCCATTCCCTATGGCCTGGCCTCCGTGGCGATGGTCCTCTGGGGCCGTAGCTCGGATCGGACCGGTGAGCGTCGCTGGCATACCTCGCTCACCATGCTGTTGATCGCCGTGGGGCTGCTGGCGGGCATGTTCACCTCGTCCCTGGCCTCCACGGTGATCCTGCTGAGCCTGGTGCTGATCGGGGCCTACTCGATGAAGGGCCCATTCTGGGCGCTGGCGTCGGGTTGGCTGTCGTCGTCCACCGCCGCCGCCGGCCTGGCCGCCATTGGCGCCCTGGCCAACCTCATCGGCGGCGGGGTGATGGTCAACGTCTATGGCGCCATCCATGGGGCGACCCACAGCCACGCCCTGGCGGTACTGCCGCTAGCCACCCTGTGCGCCATCAGTGGCCTGCTGGTGCTGGTCATGGGCCGTAAGGCCGCGCGGGCCAAGGCAGACGCCCAGGCCGCCGCGACCAACGCCGGTTAATGCCGTTCGCTGCCGGCCCGTCCGGGCCGGCAGCCTTTCAAGGAATTCATCATGACCTTCAATCGTCGGCGCTTCCTGAAAGCGAGCGCCCAGGCAAGTGCTGCCCTGTGCCTGTTCGACGCCCTCGGCGTCCAGGCTGCCACCCCGTTCTCCAGTATCCAGATGGCACCCAAACTCAAGGCTCCGGCTGGCAGCGTCGACTGCCACATGCATCTCTACGATGACCGCTACCCGGCTGCCCCGGGTGCCAAGTTGCTGCCGCCCAATGCTTCCCTGGACGACTATCGCCAGCTGCAGGCGCTGCTGGGGCTGCAACGCATGGTCATCGTCACCCCTTCCACCTACGGTACCGACAATCGCTGCATGCTCGACGGCCTGGCGCGCAGCCAGGGCCAGGCCCGCGGTGTAGCGGTCCTCGACCGGAGCATCACCGATGCCGAGTTGCAGGAGCTGCACAAGGCTGGGGTGCGTGGCATCCGTTTCAACCTCAGCTACGGCGGTGCCGACCTGGCCGACCTCGAACCCCTGGCCGCACGGGTCGCCGAACTGGGCTGGAATGTCCAGGTGGTTGCCCCGGGTAATCAGCTGGTGGAGCTGGAGAGCCGACTGCAGCGGCTACCCGCTCGCCTGGTAATCGATCATATGGGCCATGTGCCTCAGCCAGAGGGAATCAATTCGGCAGCTTTTGGCGTCATCGCTCGCCTGCTGGACGCCGAGCGCACCTGGGTGAAGCTGTCGGGACCCTATATCAAATCGCGCACTGGTGCGCCGGACTACGCTGATGTGGGCGCCGTGGCCCGGGAGCTGGTCCGTCGTCATCCGGAACGGCTGCTGTGGGGTAGCGATTGGCCGCATCCCACGGTGGCGACCGGCAACAAGCCGGACGACGGCCACATCTTCGACCTGCTGGCCGAATGGGCACCCGATGAAAAGGCGCGCACCGCCATCCTGCGCGACAACCCAGTCAGTCTGTACGGCTTCTGAAGGCCGTATCTCAACGGCTGCCGGTGACCCTCACCCCAGCCCTCTCCCAGGGGGAGAGGGGGTGTTCGGGCAGGTCTTCGGGCGGTGGCTGACTCGTAGGTTGGTGC
>CAUQPA010000065.1:0-11944 GCA_963519325.1 uncultured Pseudomonas sp.
GTGCTGGGCAAGATCCTCGCCTGCAGCCTGGGTACCCTGATCGCCGGCAACGATGGCCGTACCTCGCTGCGGGTGGGCATGGGCCTGGCGCAGATCGGTGAGTTCTCCTTCATCATCGCCACCCTGGGCATCACCCTGGGCGTCACCAGCCACTTCCTCTATCCGGTGGCAGTGGCGGTCTCGGCGATCACCACCCTGCTGACGCCCTACCTGATCAAGGCCGCCGACCCCTTGGCCCTGTGGATCGCTCGCTGGCTGCCCCAGCCCCTGCAGCGGGTGCTGGGCATCTATGGCGAATGGCTGCGCAGCATCCAGCCCCAGGGCGAGAAGGCGGTGCTGGCGGGCATGATGAGGCGCATCCTGCTGCAGGTCGGCATCAACCTGTCGCTGGTCATCGCCATCTTCCTCGGCGGCGCCTACTTCGCCAGCGGCCTGGCGGGCTGGCTCAGTACCTGGATCGCCGATCCCGACCAGCAGAAGGCCTGCATCTGGGGCGGGGCGCTGCTGCTGTCGCTGCCCTGCCTTATCGCCGCCTACCGCAAGCTCAAGGCCCTGGCCATGCTGATGGCCGAACTCAGCGTGCGGCAGAACCAGGCCGGTCGCTACACCCAGCCGGTGCGGCGCCTGGTCAGCGAATTGATCCCGCTACTGTCGCTGGCCGGCATCCTGGTGCTGCTCGCCGCCCTGAGCAGCAGCATCCTGCCGCGCGGGGAATGGCTGCTGCTGATCGGGCTGGTCGCGGTGGGGGTGATCGCGGTGCTCTGGCGCTGGTTCATCCGGGTGCACTCGCGGCTGCAGATCGCCTTCATCGAGACCCTGGAGCAGGACAAGGGCGGACAGCACTAGGCCGCGTTTCCGCGATCCGAACATTGCCGTGCAGGGATCGACGCGGCAGAATCGCTCTAAGTCGGCCGTTTGAATGAGCGGATCGATGGCAAGGGAATGCGCAATGCAGGAAATGGGCTTGGCCGCTTTCTGCCGTCCGGCAATCTCCCACCGGTGGCCAGGCCCGTTTCCTGCGCCCTTTAAGAGTCTATGCGAAGTTTCGCGAGCTAGAGCAAAACAAGGCGAAACGACCAGCGGGAGTAACAGCCAACGGCTGGCCCGAAGGGTGAGCGCTAGCGAATCAAAGACCCGAGGAAGCGGATCGGACTCGCGCACGAGTTTACGAATGGTAAATGAGCATTCCGACGGGGCCGCCTAGGCGGAGCTGGCCTTCCAGGGGCTTTTCAACGCCGTTTGGCCGACGCGCAGCAAACGTTGTATAAGCTCTCAGGGCCTCCAGGCCAGCAGCAGCACACCCCCGCCAATGGCCGCGATGCCGCACCACTGGCGCAGGTCCAGGCGCTCACCCAGTAGCGTCACGCCGAAGATCGCCACCAGCACCACGCTCAGCTTGTCCACTGGCGCCACCAGCGAGGCCGGCCCCAGCTTGAGCGCCCGGTAATAGCACAGCCAGGACAGCCCGGTGGCCACGCCCGAGAGCAGCAGGAACAGGTAGGTACGGCCGCCGATGCTGGCCAGCGGTTGTGCCTGGCCGGTGGCGGCGACGATGGCCGCCAGTACCACCACGACCACCAGGGTGCGCAGCAGGGTAGCGAAGTCGGCGTTGACGTGGGCCACACCCAGCTTGCCAAAGATGGCGGTGAGGGCGGCGAAGCCCGCCGCCAGCAGCGCCCAGAACAGCCAGGAGGTGGTCATGGCTAGAGCGGTTCGAGCTTGGCGTAGCTCACCATCAGCCACTTGCTGCCTTCGGACTTGAAGTTCACCTGCACCCGCGCATGGGCACCGGAGCCCTCGTAGTTGAGGATGACGCCCTCGCCGAACAGGGCATGCCGCACCGGCTGGCCGAGGCTGAAGGTGGTTTCCGGCACCGGCGCCTGGGCGAAGGGACTGGGGCGGCTGCCGGCGAAGGGTTGCTTGACCGCATTGGACAGCCGTACCTCCTGGATGAGGCCGTCCGGTACCTCGCGCACGAAGCGCGAGACCTTGTTGTAGGTCTCGCTGCCGTAGAGCCGACGGGTCTCGGCATAGCTCATCACCAGGCGGCGCATGGCGCGGGTGATGCCCACGTAGGCCAGGCGGCGTTCCTCTTCCAGGCGGCCGGGTTCTTCCAGGCTCATCTTGTGCGGGAACAGGCCTTCTTCCAGGCCGGCGAGGAACACCAGGGGGAATTCCAGGCCCTTGGCGCTGTGCAGGGTCATCAGCTGGACGCTGTCTTCGTGGCTATCGGCCTGGGTGTCGCCGGATTCCAGGGCGGCGTGGTCGAGGAAGGCCGCCAGCGGCGTCATCTCCTCGTCACCGCTGAAATCGAAGGAGCGCGCGGCGCTGACCAGTTCTTCCAGGTTTTCCACCCGGGCCTGGCCCTTCTCGCCCTTTTCTTCCTTGTGGAAGGTGACCAGGCCGGTCTGCTCGATGATCTGCTGCACCAGGTTGTGCAGGGACAGGTCCTCGGCCTTGAGCGCCAGGGTGTCGACCAGCTCGACGAAGGCATTGAGCGCCGAGGCGGCGCGACCGGAGACGGCGCGGGCGCCGACCAGGTCGTGCAGGGCCTGCCACAGCGAGGTGTTCTGGGCACGGGCGGCGCTGCGCAGCGCTTCCACGGTCTTCTCGCCGATGCCGCGCGGCGGCACGTTGATCACCCGCTCCAGGGCGGCGTCGTCGTGGCGATGCTGGATCAGCCGCAGGTAGGCCATGGCGTTCTTGATCTCGGCGCGCTCGAAGAATCTCAGGCCGCCATAGATGCGATAGGGGATCTTCTCGCGCAGCAGCGCCTCTTCCAGCACCCGCGACTGGGCGTTGGAGCGGTAGAGGATGGCCATCTCGCTGCGCCGGATGCCCTTCTTGAACTCGCTCTCGATGGTCTCGACGATGTAGCGCGCCTCGTCGTGCTCGTTGAAGCCGGCATAGAGGGTGATGGCGTCGCCTTCGCCGGTGTCGGTCCACAGCTCCTTGCCGAGCCGGCCGAAGTTGTGGGCGATCAGGCCGTTGGCGGCCTTGAGGATGGTGTCGGTGGAGCGGTAATTCTGCTCCAGGCGGATGATCTCCGCCGAGAAATCCTCGTTGAACTGCTGGATGTTCTCGATCTTGGCGCCGCGCCAGCCATAGATGGACTGGTCGTCGTCGCCCACCACCATGAGGCTCGCGCCATTCTGGGCGAGGTGCTTGAGCCAGGCGTACTGGACGGCGTTGGTGTCCTGGAATTCGTCCACCAGCAGGTGCTGGAAGCGGCGCTGGTAGTGTTCCAGCAGGCTGGGGTTGTTGCGCCAGAGGTCCAGGGCGCGCAACAGCAGCTCGGAGAAGTCGATCACCCCGGCGCGGGCGCAGGCCGCCTCGTAGGCTTCGTAGATGCTGCGCATGGTGCTGAGGAAGAGGTCGCCGGCGGCCTGGATGTGCTGCGGCCGCAGGCCTTCGTCCTTCTGGCCGTTGATGAACCACTGCGCCTGGCGCGCTGGCCAGCGCTGCTCGTCGAGGCCCAGCTCGCGGATCACCCGCTTGACGATGCGCTGCTGGTCGTCGCTGTCGAGGATCTGGAAATTCTGCGCCAGCCCCGCTTCCTGCCAATGGGCGCGCAACAGCCGGTGGGCGAGGCCGTGGAAGGTACCGACCCACATGCCCTGCGGACTCATCCCCAGCAATTGCTCGATGCGGTGGCGCATCTCGGCGGCGGCCTTGTTGGTGAAGGTCACCGAGAGGATGGAGTGCGGCGAGGCGCGCTCGACCTGGATCAGCCAGGCGATGCGGTGCACCAGCACCCGGGTCTTGCCCGAGCCGGCACCGGCCAGGACCAGTTGGCGACCCAGGGGCGCGGCCACGGCCTGGCGCTGGGCATCGTTGAGGGAATTGAGCAGCAGGGAGATGTCGTCATTCATCGCCGCATTCTACCGATGCGGCGAAAGGAGCGCCAAACCAGACGGATAGGAGGCGAGGGCAGGCGGGACGGCCGGGTACCACCGCCCAGGACCTGGCGTAGGTTGCCCGGGCGCGCTCCCTGGCCGGGTAGTCGGCGGTGTGGACGACTACCGAAACGCCTGTGACGAGGCCGAAAAAGCCGTGCTGAATCGTAATGACCAAGAGCCTGGCCGACCGTTATGTAGTATAAGTACGACGCACTACATCCGCCCGCTAGCCGAGATACGCCTGTGAACCTCATGCAACACATTGCTCAATCCCGCCACCTGCTGCGCAAGTCGGAGCTCAAGGTCGCCGAGCAGGTCATGGTGGATCCGGCAGCGGTCATGCACAGCTCCATGGCCGATCTCGCCCATAACGTCGGCGTCAGCGAACCCACCATCGTGCGCTTCTGCCGGGCGATCGGCTGCGACGGCTTCCAGGACCTCAAGCTGCGCCTGGCGCAGAGCCTGGCGGCGGGGGCCAGCTTCGGCCAGTTCGCCATCCACGAGAACGATGCGGTGGAGGACTTCAGCCTGAAGATCTTCGACACCACCCTGCATACGCTGATGGACGTGCGCGAGCGGCTGGACATGCGGGCGCTGGAAACGGCCATCGAGGCGATCGCCAAGGCCCAGCGGGTGATGTTCTACGGCTTCGGCGCCTCAGGTTCGGTGGCCAACGACGCCCAGCACAAGTTCTTCCGTCTGCAGCTGAGCGCCACCGCCTATTCCGATCCGCACATGCAGGCCATGTCGGCGGCGACCCTGACGCCTTCCGACGCGGCCATCTGCATCTCCCAGTCGGGGCGTTCCAAGGACCTGCTGATCACCGCCAACCTGGTGCGCGACAACGGCGCCGCGCTCATCACCATCTGCCCGGGGCAGACGCCGCTGGCCGACTTGTCCACGGTGAACATCGCCATCGACGTCCACGAGGACACCGACATCTATGTGCCCCTGACCTCGCGCATCGCCCACCTGGTGGTGATCGATGTGCTGGCCATGGGCGTGGCCATGTCGCGCGGGCCGGCGTTGGTCGAGCACCTCAAGAGCGTCAAGCGCAGCTTGCGCAGCCTGCGGCTGTCGTCGAAGTCGAGCAAGCACAGCGACACCCAATAGTCGTCGCGCTGTCGCCAAACCGTCACCTGTTAGGGGGAAGCTGCCCATTCCGATCCCAGCCCGGAGGAATAGGCATGACCGCTCTCGTCCAGGAATCCAGCGTCCGTCTCGACAGCAAGACCCGCAGAAAGCTACAGGACCAGCGGCGGATGAAATTCCGCCGCGCCATCGAGGCCCGTGCCGAGGAGCAGCGGCTCGCCGTGGAGCTCGATGAACTGCTGTTCCTCAATCAGTTGCTGGACGAGCGGCAGGCGCAGCGCCTGCAGCAGGCTCCAGGGCGATACCTAACGCATTGATCAGGCTGCGCTGGCTACGCAGGTAGTCAACGAAGGCCCGGGCCACCGGCGAGAGTGGCTTGCCGCGCGGATGGACCACGCACCAGGAGCGCCGCAGCGGCAGCTCGGCGACGTCCAGTTCGACCAGGCTGCCGGCGACGAGCTCGCTGCGAATGGCCTGGCGCGGCAGCAGGGCCAGGCCCAGGCCGGCACGGACCGCCTCGCGTTGCGCCTCGAAGGCGCCGATTTCCAGCTGCTCGGCGAAGTGTGCCCGCTTCTGCTTGAGATAATCCTCGCAGGCCTGGCGCGTACCCGAGCCCACTTCGCGCACCAGCAGTGGATAGGCGGTCAGGTCGCGCAGGCTCAGGCCGCTGCGTCCCGCCAGGGCATGGCCCGGGCGCGCCACGGCGACGATGGCGTTGTCCAGCAACGGCAGGAATTCCAGGTCCGCATTGCCCGGCACCCCGGACATCAAGGCCACGTCTTCGCGACTCTCCGTCAGCCGCCGCAGCACCCGCGCATGGTTGCCCACGGTCAGTGCCAGATCGACCTGGGGATGACTGCCGCGAAACTGGCTGAAGAGGTGCGGCGCCAGGTACTGGGCACTGCTCTCCACCCCCAGGCGCAACTGGCCGTGGAGGGCACCACGCAGGTTCGACAGCTGCATGTCCAGGCTGCCCAGGCGGGCGAAGAGATCGCGCCCGGTCTGGCGCAGCGCCTCGCCGGCCTCGGTGAGGTAAAGGGTGCGGTTGAGGTAGTTGAACAGCGGGGCACCCACCAGCTCCTCGAGCTGGCGCACCTGCAGGCTCACCGCGGGCTGGGTGAGCGCCATGATGTCGGCGGCTCGGCTGTAGGAGCGGGCCTCGCAGACGGCCTCGAACACCTGCAGTTGGCGAAAGGTGAGCCGCATCAACGGCTTGCGCATGGGCATCGACAGCATCCATAAGTGATGGCTTATGGAGTATCCAACAATTATTTATTTTCCATAAGGGAAGGCCTGACGTAGTTTCGAGGCACCGGCAATAACAAGCGGCTGCAGACCGCAGCAGACAAGGAGCCAGGTGTGATCAAGAAGATACTCATCGCCAACCGCGGCGAGATCGCCGTGCGGATCGTCCGGGCCTGTGCCGAGATGGGCATTCGTTCGGTGGCGGTCTATTCCGATGCCGATCGCCAAGCGCTCCACGTGAAACGTGCCGACGAAGCCCATGGCATCGGCAGCGATCCGCTCGAGGGCTATCTCAACCCGCGCAAGCTGGTGAATCTCGCCGTGGAGACCGGTTGCGACGCCCTCCATCCCGGCTATGGCTTCCTCTCGGAGAACGCCGAGCTGGCGGAAATCTGCGCTCAGCGCGGCATCCGCTTCATCGGGCCGTCCGCCGAGGTGATCCGGCGCATGGGCGACAAGACCGAGGCCCGGCGCAGCATGATCGCCGCCGGCGTGCCCTGCACCCCGGGCACCGAGGGCAACGTGGCGGACATCGCCGAGGCCCTGCGCGAAGGCGATCGGCTCGGGTATCCGGTGATGCTCAAGGCCACCTCCGGCGGCGGCGGTCGCGGTATCCGCCGCTGCAACTCCCGCGAGGAACTGGAGCAGGCCTATCCGCGGGTGATCTCCGAGGCGACCAAGGCCTTCGGCTCGGCCGAGGTGTTCCTCGAGAAGTGCATCGTCAATCCCAAGCACATCGAGGCGCAGATACTCGCCGACAGCCATGGCAACACCGTGCACCTGTTCGAGCGCGACTGCTCCATCCAGCGGCGCAACCAGAAGCTGATCGAGATCGCCCCCAGCCCCCAGCTCACTCCCGAGCAGCGCGCCTACATCGGCGACCTGGCGGTGCGCGCGGCCAAGGCGGTGGGCTACGAGAACGCCGGTACCGTGGAATTCCTGCTCGCCGAGGGCGAGGTGTATTTCATGGAGATGAATACCCGGGTGCAGGTGGAGCACACCATCACCGAGGAAATCACCGGCATCGACATCGTTCGCGAGCAGATCCGCATCGCCTCCGGCCTGCCGCTGTCCTTCGCCCAGGAAGACGTGCAGCACCGCGGCTTCGCCCTGCAATTCCGCATCAATGCCGAGGACCCGAAGAACAACTTCCTGCCGAGCTTCGGCAAGATCACCCGCTACTACGCGCCAGGTGGTCCGGGGGTACGCACCGACACAGCCATCTACACCGGCTACGTGATCCCGCCTTACTACGACTCCATGTGCCTCAAGCTGATCGTCTGGGCGCTGACCTGGGAAGAAGCCATGGATCGCGGCCTGCGCGCCCTGGACGACATGCGCGTGCAGGGGGTGAAGACCACCGCGCCCTATTACGAGGCCATCCTGCGCGATCCGGAATTCCGCAGCGGGCGCTTCAACACCAGCTTCGTGGAAAGCCATCCGGAGCTGACCCAGTACTCGATCAAGCGCAACCCGACGCACCTGGCCATCGCCATCGCCGCCGCCATCGCCGCCCACGCCGGTCTGTAAGGACGACAGAACAATGAAAAGCATCCAGATCACCGACACCATCCTGCGCGACGCCCACCAATCGCTGCTGGCGACCCGCATGCGCACCGAAGACATGCTGCCGATCTGCGCCAAGCTCGACCAGGTCGGCTACTGGTCGCTGGAAGTCTGGGGCGGCGCCACCTTCGACGCCTGCGTGCGCTTCCTCAAGGAAGATCCCTGGGAGCGTCTGCGCCAGCTGCGCAAGGCGCTGCCCAATACCCGCCTGCAAATGCTCCTGCGTGGCCAGAACCTGCTGGGCTATCGGCACTACAGCGACGACGTGGTCGAGGCCTTCGTCGAGCGCGCCGCGGCCAATGGCACCGACGTCTTCCGCATCTTCGATGCCATGAACGACGTGCGTAACCTGGAAACCGCCATCCGCGCGGTCAAGGCCACCGGCAAGCACGCCCAGGGCACCCTCTGCTACACCACCAGCCCGGTGCACAGCGTGGCGGCCTTCGTCGACCAGGCGCGGCGCATGGCCGACCTGGGCGTGGATTCCATCGCCATCAAGGACATGGCCGGCCTGCTCACGCCCTATGCCACCGGCGATCTGGTCAAGGCACTCAAGGAGGCCCTGGCGCTGGACGTGGTGGTGCATTCCCACGACACCGCCGGCGTGGCTTCCATGTGCCAGCTCAAGGCGGTGGAGAACGGCGCCGACCGCATCGAGACGGCGATCTCCAGTATGGCCTGGGGTACCAGCCATCCGGGGACCGAATCCATGGTCGCCGCGCTGCGCGATACGCCCTACGACACCGGGCTTGACCTGGAACTGCTGCAGGAGATCGGCCTGTACTTCCATGCGGTGCGCAAGAAGTACCACCAGTTCGAGAGCGAATTCACCGCCGTCGACACCCGTGTGCAAGTCAACCAGGTGCCGGGCGGCATGATCTCCAACCTGGCCAACCAGCTGCGCGAGCAGGGCGCCCTCAATCGCATGAACGAGGTGCTCGAAGAGATTCCGCGGGTGCGCAAGGACCTGGGCTATCCGCCCCTGGTCACCCCGACCTCGCAGATCGTGGGCACCCAGGCCTTCTTCAACGTGCTGGCCGGCGAGCGCTACAAGACCATTACCAACGAGGTGAAGCTCTATCTGCAGGGCCGCTACGGCAAGGCGCCTGGCGAGATCTGCGAGCAGCTGCGCAAGCAGGCCATCGGTCAGGAGGAGGTCATCGACGTCCGTCCCGCCGATCTGCTCAGCCCGGAACTGGCGCGCCTGCGGGCCGACATCGGTGACCTGGCCAAGAGCGAAGAAGACGTCCTGACCTTCGCCATGTTCCCCGATATCGGGCGCAAGTTCCTCGAGGAACGCGCCGCCGGCACCCTGGTGCCGGAAGCCTTGCTGCCCATCCCCAGTGCGGATGGCGTGGCGGCAGTGGGTGGCCAGGGCGTGCCGACCGCCTTCAGCGTCGACGTGCATGGCGAGACCTACCAGGTGGACATCACCGGCATCGGCCTGAAGACCGAGGGCAAGCGGCACTTCTATCTCTCCATCGACGGGGTGCCGGAAGAAGTGGTGTTCGAGGCCAGTGGCGACTTCGTCGCCGAGGGTGGCCAGCGGCGGCGCCAGGCGGAGCGTCCGGGTGATGTCAGCACCACCATGCCGGGCAACATCGTCGAGGTGCTGGTGAAGGAGGGCGATCAGGTAAAGGCCGGGCAGGGCGTGCTGGTTACCGAAGCCATGAAGATGGAAACCGAGATCCAGGCGCCCATCGCCGGCACTGTCACTGCGGTGCGGGTGGCCAAGGGTGACCGGGTCAATCCGGGTGAAGTCTTGATCGAAATCGAAGGCTGAGATCACTTCGATTTCCCTCGGGGGCCTTTAGGCCCCCTTTTTTATGGGGACGCTCTATCCGTTCGATTGAGAAAAAGCACTAACACCTTCCGATAGGGTCTGCTATTTAATATAGCCATGGCTATAACGATCCCCGGAGGATTCGCGATGCTTAAAGACATGAAGAGACGTGCACTGCAAGGCCTGCTGGACAAGCTGCTCGACCCACGTGCAGAGCGGCGGGTGGCGGACGCCCCGGCAGAACGACCTGCCGCCCCGCTGCGTAGCGCCTTGGCCCTCTGAGCCGCGACGCCGCCTGCCCGCAGGCAACTGGATCCTTCCCCCTCTGCTGATGACGTTCAGGTTCAGCTGACGTCATCACGCCCGTTTTCCCTTTACCTTCCCCCCAGACCGGCCTCATCCGCGGTTACAAAGTCTCCGCGCACTCTCGATAGTTTGTGCTATCTAATTTAGCCAAGGCTATACATTTGGCGAGAGGCGAAGCGGATGTTGAAGAACACGAGACGCTGGGCACTGGCGGGCCTGCTGGGCTTGTTGCTCGGTCAGGCCCAGGCCGCCGAGCCGTTCAAGGTGGTCACTACCTTCACGGTGATCGCCGACATGGCGCGCAACGTAGCGGGGGATGCCGCCCGGGTGGAATCCATCACCAAGCCCGGTGCCGAGATCCACAACTACCAGCCCACCCCAGGCGACCTGCTCAAGGCGCGGGATGCCCAGCTGGTGCTGTGGAACGGCCTGAACCTGGAGCTGTGGTTCGAGCGCTTCTTCAGTCGCATGAAGGATGTGCCCAGCGCCGTGGTCTCCCAGGGCATCACGCCCATTGCCATCGCCGAAGGGCCCTACGCCGGCAAGCCCAATCCCCATGCCTGGATGTCGCCCACGGCGGCGCTGATCTACGTCGACAACATCCGCGATGCCTTGGTCGAACACGATCCAACCCATGCCGACACCTACAGACGCAACGCCGAAGCCTACAAGGCGCGTATCACCGCGACCCTCGAACCCTTGCGCCAGCGATTGCAGGCGATTCCCGCGCCGCGTCGCTGGCTGGTGTCCAGCGAGGGCGCCTTCAGCTACCTGGCTCGCGATCTCGGGCTCAGGGAGCTCTATCTCTGGCCGATCAACGCCGATGGGCAGGGCACCCCGCAACAGGTACGGCGGGTGATCGAGACGGTACGCGCCGAGCGCATTCCGGCGGTGTTCAGCGAGAGCACGGTGTCCGCCGCGCCGGCCGAGCAGGTGGCGCGGGAGAGCGGCGCGCGCTACGGCGGGGTGCTCTATGTGGATTCCCTCAGCGCTACCAAAGGTCCGGTCCCCACCTACCTCGATCTGCTGCGGGTGACTACCGAGACCCTGGTGCAGGGGTTGGCGCCATGATCGCCCTCGACGGGGTCAGCGTGACCTATCGCAACGGCCATACCGCCTTGCGCGACGCCAGCCTGATGGTGCCCGGTGGCTCCATCACCGCCCTGGTGGGCGTCAATGGCAGCGGCAAATCCACCCTGTTCAAGGCGATCATGGGCTTCGTGCCCCTCCGCAGCGGCCAGGTGCGGGTCGATGAGCTACCCGTCGCCCAGGCGCTCAAACGCAATCGGATCGCCTACGTGCCCCAGAGCGAAGACGTGGACTGGGACTTTCCGGTGCGGGTGGAGGACGTGGTGCTCATGGGGCGCTATGGCCGGATGAATTTCCTGCGCCTGGCGCGGGCTGCCGATCACCAGGCGGTGGACGCCGCCCTGGCCCGGGTCGGGCTGACCGAGCTGCGCAAGCGGCAGATCGGCGAGCTCTCCGGGGGACAGAAGAAGCGTGTCTTCCTGGCCCGCGCCCTGGCCCAGGACAGCCGGGTGATCCTGCTGGACGAACCCTTCACCGGGGTAGACGCCACCTCCGAGCGCGCCATCATCGAGTTGCTCCAGGCGCTGCGCGCCGAGGGGCGCGCCATGCTGGTGTCGACCCACGACCTGGCCAGCATCGAGCGCTTCTGCGATCGTACCGTGCTGCTCGACCGTACCGTGCTGGCCCAGGGGCCGACCGCCGAGGTGTTCACCCGGGAAAATCTGGAGCGCACCTTCGGCGGCGCCCTGCGCCTGTTCGATGGCGGCCGCCCGGCGTCGCCAGCGCCGCAGTGGCGGGAGCGGGCCTGATGGAAGGGCTGCTCGAACCCCTGGCCTACGGCTACATGAGGAATGCCCTGGGCGCCGCCGCCCTAGTGGGCGGACTCTGCGCCTTTCTTTCCGCCTACCTGATGCTCAAGGGCTGGTCGCTGATAGGCGATGCGCTCTCCCATGCCGTGGTGCCGGGCGTGGCCGGCGCCTACCTGCTGGGGCTGCCGCTGGCCCTGGGCGCCTTCGTTGCCGGC
>CAUQPA010000066.1:0-11933 GCA_963519325.1 uncultured Pseudomonas sp.
GGTGAAGCCGTTCAGGGCCTTGCCGTGCTTGATGATGCCGCCGATGAAGTACAGGGCGGTATCGGACAGACCGGCATAGCCTTCGCCGGCGAAGGTGTTCTTGCCATCCTTGGAGATGGACATGTGCACGTGCATGCCGGAGCCGTTGTCGCCGTACAGGGGCTTGGGCATGAAGGTGGCGGTCTTGCCGTAGGCATCGGCCACGTTGTGCACGACGTACTTCAGGGTCTGGGTCTCGTCGGCCTTCTTGACCAGGGTGTTGAACTGCACACCGATCTCGTTCTGGCCAGCGGTCGCCACTTCGTGGTGGTGGACTTCCACGACCAGGCCCATCTCTTCCAGGGCGTTGCACATGGCGGTACGGATTTCGTGGTCGTGGTCGACCGGCGGAACCGGGAAGTAGCCGCCCTTGACGCCCGGACGGTGACCCTTGTTGCCGCTCTCGAAGTCAGCGTCGGTGTTCCAGGACGCCTGCTCGGAGAAGATCTTGAACATGGAGCCGGAGATGTCCGACTTGAACTTCACTTCGTCGAAGATGAAGAACTCGGGCTCCGGGCCGACGAACACGGTGTCGCCGATGCCGGTGGACTTCAGGTACTCCTCGGCGGCCTTGGCGATACCACGGGGGTCGCGCTCGTAGGGCTGCATGGTCGAGGGTTCGATGATGTCGCAGACCAGGATCAGGGTCGGCTCTTCGGTGAAGGGATCCAGGACGGCGGTGCTGTCGTCGGGCAGCAGGATCATGTCGGAGGCTTCGATGCCTTTCCAGCCGGCGATGGAGGAGCCGTCGAACATCTTGCCGTGGGCGAAGAAGTCTTCGTCCAGCGCGTCACGCGCCGGCATGGTGACGTGTTGCTGCTTGCCTTTGGTGTCGGTGAAGCGCAGGTCTACCCACTTCACGTCGTTTTCTTTGATCAGTTGAACAGCCTTCGACATGGTTTCCTCCAGAGGAATTTCGGCCGGGAGCGGTTGGCGGTACTCCCGGTATCAGCTGTGCCCTTGAGGGGCGCTCCCGTGCCGCCTGGTCGGTGACCGGCGTTCCACGAAAAGCGCCCTATGCTGGCTCAGGGGCGGCTGCCTCACAAGAGAGCAAGTTGTATGCCAGTGCCCCTTAATGGGCAGGAGTGGCTTCCTTGCGTCTCTCGCGGCGTTTTCAGGCTGGCCGATGCCGCATGAGCGCACCAATTTGGTGCTTCTAAATCCAGATTTGCACCTTAATGGCGCCTGGAGTGATTTTGTCGGCTGAATTCGAGTCGCCGCGGGATTTCAGGTATGATCTTCGCCCTTTTCTTTTGCGTTTCCCGCCCGCCGCCGTCCGTTCATGAAGCTCATCATCAAGGTCTTTCCGGAAATCACCATCAAGAGTCGCCCGGTGCGCAAGAATTTCATTCGCCAGCTGGTGAAGAACATTCGTGTCGTGCTGCGCAACCTGGATCCGGACGTCCAGGTGGAAGGGGTCTGGGACAACATCACCCTGGACACCGCGGTCAGCGAGCCGCGCCTGCTGGCGGAGATGAAGCAGCGCCTGGCCTGCACCCCCGGCATCGGCCAATTCCTCGAGGTGCACGAGTATCCGCTGGGCGACTTTGAGACCATCCTCGAACTCTGCGAGCGCCACTTCGGCGAGCGGGTCCGCGGCAAGGTGTTCTCGGTCCGCTGCAAGCGCGCCGGCAAGCATGACTTTTCCTCGATGGACGTGGAGCGCTACGTTGGCGGTGGCCTGCGCGAGCGCTGTGGCGGCGCCGGCATCGCTCTGAAGAACCCCGAGGTGAACGTTCGCCTAGAGATCCGCGACCAGCGGCTGTTCATCATCGACGAGCATCACGAGGGCTTGGGCGGTTATCCGCTGGGTGCCCTGGAGCAGGTGCTGGTGCTGATGTCCGGTGGCTTCGATTCCACCGTGGCCGCCTACCAGATGATGAGGCGCGGCATGGTCAGCCACTTCTGCTTCTTCAATCTCGGCGGGCGTGCCCACGAACTGGGCGTGATGGAAGTGGCGCACTATCTGTGGGAGAAATTCGGTCGCTCCCAGCGCGTGCTGTTCATCAGCGTGCCCTTCGAGGAAGTGGTGGGGCAGATCCTCACCCAGTGCGACGACAGCCACATGGGCGTGATCTTGAAGCGCATGATGCTGCGCGCCGCCAGCCGCATCGCCGAGCAGCTGCAGATCGAGGCGCTGGTGACCGGCGAGGCCGTCTCCCAGGTTTCTAGCCAGACCCTGACCAACCTGGCGGTGATCGACAAGGCCACCGACACCCTGGTGCTGCGCCCGCTGCTGGCCAGCCACAAGCAGGACATCATCGACACCGCCGAACGCATCGGCACCGCCGACTTCGCCAAACACATGCCCGAGTACTGCGGCGTCATCTCGGTGAATCCCACCACCAAGGCCAAGGCCATGCGGGTGGAGCACGAGGAAGGCAAGTTCGACCTGGCGGTGCTCGATGCCGCCCTGGCGCGCGCCCGCTTCATCACCGTTGACAAGGTGATCGAGGAGCTGGGCAAGGACGTGCAGGTCGAGGAGCTGGCACAGCCCTTGCCAGGTCAGATCGTGGTGGACATCCGCCACCCCGACGCCCAGGAAGAGGCGCCGCTGGAACTTGCCGGCAACGAGGTGCAGGTCATGCCCTTCTTCGCCCTGAACAGCCGTTTCAAGGAACTGGACGAGCAGCGCCAGTACCTCCTCTATTGCGACCGCGGGGTGATGAGCCGGCTGCACGCCCATCACCTGCTCACCGAAGGGTACGCCAATGTGCGCGTTTATCGTCCGGCCTAAGCAGCCGGGCCTGCTGGGTGGCAGTATCCGCCACCGCCCTCCCGACCTCTTCTAGCCGTCCGGTCCCGTATCGGCCGGCCGCGTTTCGCGCGCTTGCAATCTTCAGCTGTCAGCCTGCTGGCTGAAGCTCCTTCATTTCTATACCGAGAACACCACTGTGATCGAGAATCTACGCAACATCGCCATCATCGCGCACGTTGACCATGGCAAGACCACCCTCGTCGACAAGCTGCTGCGCCTGTCCGGCACCCTGGACCGCAAAGAAGCGGAAAACGAGCGGGTGATGGACAGCAACGACCAGGAAAAGGAGCGTGGCATCACCATCCTGGCCAAGAACACCGCGCTGAAGTGGAAGGACTACAATATCAACATCGTCGACACCCCCGGCCACGCCGACTTTGGTGGCGAGGTGGAGCGCGTGATGTCGATGGTCGACTCCGTGCTGCTGGTGGTCGACGCCCAGGACGGCCCCATGCCGCAGACCCGTTTCGTGACCCAGAAGGCCTTCAAGGCCGGCCTGCGTCCGATCGTGGTGGTGAACAAGATCGACCGTCCCGGCGCGCGTCCGGACTGGGTCATCGACCAGATCTTCGACCTGTTCGACAACCTCGGCGCCACCGATGAGCAGCTGGACTTCCCGATCGTCTACGCCAGTGCCCTGAACGGCATCGCCGGCATGGACCACGAGAAGATGGACGACAACATGGATGCCCTGTTCCAGGCCATCGTCGACCACGTTCCGGCGCCCCAGGTCGACGTGAACGGTCCCTTCCAGATGCAGATCTCCCAGCTGGACTACAACAGCTTCCTCGGCGTGATCGGTATCGGCCGGATCGCCCGTGGCCGCATCAAGGCCAACACCCCGGTGGTGGCCATCAGCGACGACGGCAGCAAGCGCAACGGTCGTATCCTCAAGATCATGGGCCACTCCGGCCTGCAGCGCGTGGAAGTGGCCGAAGCCGAAGCCGGCGACATCGTCTGCGTCTCGGGCATGGACGAGCTGTTCATCTCCGACACCCTGTGCGACCCGCAGAACGTCGAGGCCCGCCCGCCGCTGACCGTCGACCAGCCCACCGTGAGCATGACCTTCCAGGTCAACGACTCGCCCTTCGCTGGTCGTGAAGGCAAGTTCGTCACCAGCCGCAACATCAAGGACCGCCTGGACAAGGAGCTGCTGCACAACGTGGCCCTGCGCGTCGAGCCGGGCGAGTCGGCCGAGAAGTTCAAGGTCTCCGGCCGTGGCGAGCTGCACCTGTCGGTACTGATCGAGAACATGCGCCGTGAAGGCTTCGAGATGGCCGTGGGCCGTCCGGAAGTGGTGATCATCGAGAAGGACGGCGAGAAGCAGGAGCCCTACGAGAACGTCACCATCGACATCGAAGAGCAGCACCAGGGCTCGGTGATGGAGCAGATGGGTCTGCGCAAGGGCGATCTGACCAACATGATCCCCGACGGCAAGGGCCGTATCCGCCTGGAATACACCATCCCGGCGCGTGGCCTGATCGGCTTCCGCAACAACTTCCTGACCCTGACCTCGGGCAGCGGCATCCTGACCTCGACCTTCAGCCACTACGGCCCGATCAAGGCCGGCGAAGTGAGCAACCGCCAGAACGGCGTGCTGGTGTCCATGGCCACCGGTACCGCCCTGACCTACTCGCTGGAAACCCTGCAGAGCCGCGGCAAGCTGTTCCTGGCTCCCGGCGATGAGATCTACGAAGGCCAGCTGTGCGGCATCAACAGCCGTGACAACGACCTGGTGCTCAACCCCACCAAGGGCAAGAAGCTGGACAACATGCGCGCCTCGGGCAAGGACGAAGTCATCGCCCTGGTGCCGCCGATCAAGTTCACCCTGGAGCAGGCGCTGGAATTCATCGCCGACGACGAGCTGGTGGAAGTGACGCCGAAGTCCATCCGCCTGCGCAAGAAGTACCTGAACGAGAACGACCGCAAGCGCTTCGAGCGTTCCAAGGTCTGATCGCGTTCCGGTAACGCAAGAAAGCGCCTTCGGGCGCTTTTTTGTTACCCGCGTGCCTCCATCGATAGCGTTCTAGCGCGGCCATGGCGGTCCGCCGCTGCGGTCGCTCCGACGCTCACAGCGGGCACGTAGGAGCGGCCCATGGCCGCGGTAGATCGCTAGCCATGGGCTCACGGAATATCCTGGCGCGGCCTCCCTCGCCCCGGCCCTCTCCCGGGGGGAGAGGGGGAAATTGCTCGCGTACGTAGGTTGGGTTGAGCGCAGCGAAGCCCAACAGCCCAGCCCCTGGCGCTCTCCCCACGTCTGCTCGAGCAGATGGCCGGACCTTCAGGCTCGCGCGAGCGACGCCTGCCGTCCCGGTCGCCATGCAACCCCTCTAGCCCAGACCTCTCAGCGCTGCCACGAACGTCTCGTACTTTTTTGTTCACAACCAGATACAACGTCATGAAAACCGTCTAGCTTCAGACGACACGCCCAACGCGTGCTCCGATAACAACAATCAAGGTGCAGGCATGACGTTCTCTCTCAGGCAACGCCTGCCGCTGGCCATCGCCCTGGCGACGGCGCTCGCGGCAACCGTGCAGGCGGCTCCCAATCCCTACAGTGGCTTCACCGTGTTCGGCGACAGCCTGCTGGATGCCGGGCAATTTCCCGATACCGGCGTGACCGGCGCCAGTCTCAGATTCACCAACCGGGTCGGCCCTAGCTACAGCGCCGCCGGTGGCGCGGTGACCGGACCGGTGTCGTCGATCCTGCTCGGCCAGCAGCTGGGTTTCGATGCCCGGACCCTGGACGCCTCGACCTCGGTGATCAATCGCCTGCTGGGCCTTTCCGACGGCGACAACTGGGCTACCGGCGGCTACACCACGGCGCAGATCCGCGATTCCATCACGGCCACCAATGGCTCGGTGGTGGCCGTGAGCGGCCTGACCCTGCGCACCCGGGACGGCTACCTGCCCGGACTCGCCAGCCAGGGGCTGCGCCTGGATCCCAACACCCTGTTCTATATCAGCGGCGGTGGTAACGACTTCCTCCAGGGCCTGATCACCTCGCCGGCCAGCGCCGCGGCGGCGGCCAATCGCCTGGGCGATGGCGTCGCCGCCTTGCAACAGGCCGGGGCGCGCTATCTGGTGGTCTGGCTGTTGCCCGACATTGGCCGGACGCCGGCGCTGGCCGGCTCGCCGCAGCAGGCGGCCAGCTCGGCCTTGAGCCAGGTCTACAACCAGGCACTGGTGGCCCGCCTCGCCGGCATCGATGCCGAGATCATCGGCCTGAACGTGCCGCAGCTGCTCGCCGAGGTGGTGCCCGATCCGGCGCGCTACGGCCTGGCGACCGGGCAGGATCTCACCGGGACCTGCTTCAGCGGTGACAACTGCACGCGCAACACCACCTACGGCCTGGGCGCCGCCGCTGCGGACCCGAGCCAGCTGCTGTTCAACGACCGCGTCCACCCGACCATCACCGGCCAGCGGCTGATCGCCGACTACGCCTATTCGCTGCTGGCCGCCCCCTGGGAGGTCACCTTGCTGCCGGAGATGGCGCAGTCCTCCCTGAGAGCGCACCAGGATGGCCTGCACCAGCGTTGGCTGGGCGACTGGCATGCCTGGCAGCCGGTGGGGCGCTGGCAGGGCTATGTGGATACCGGTGCGCGGCGGCTGGACGTCGACGACCAGCGCAGTACCGCCGGCGGCGATGGCAACGGCTATGGCCTGGACCTGGGCGGCAGCTATCGGCTCAGCGACGCCTGGCGCATCGGCGTGGCCGCCGGGGTTTCGCGCCAGCACCTGGAAGTGGGTGCGGCCGATTCCGACTATCGCCTGAACAGCTACCTGCTCAGCGCCTTCGCCCAATACCAGGGCGAACGCTTCTGGGGTGATCTCACCGCCACCGGTGGCCGCCTGGACTACGACGACCTGAGCCGCCGCTTCGCCCTCGGCCCGACCACCCGCAGCGAGCGTGGCGATACCGATGGCGACCTGCGTGCCCTCTCGGCGCGCCTCGGGTACGACCTGGCGGCGGCCAGCAGCCCCTGGCACCTGAGCCCCTACCTGAGCGCCGACTACGCCCGGGTCCAAGTGGATGGCTACCGCGAGCGCGGCAGCGATGCCGCCGCCCTGGCCTTCGCTGACCAGTCGAGCACCTCGCGGCGGCTGGGCCTGGGGCTGCAGGGCCGCTGGCAATTCACCCCGGCCACGGCGCTGTTCGCCGACCTGGGGCGCGAGCGGGAATTCGCCGACGGTACCCGGGACGTGACCATGAGCCTGAACAGCGTGCCGGGGCTGGACTACACCCTCGACGGCTACCAGCCCGACAGCGACCGTACCCGCCTGAGCCTGGGCGTGGTGCAGCGACTGACCCCGGAGCTCACCCTCAGGGGCGGCTACAGCTATGCCGGCGCGGGCGATAGCCATCAGCAGGGGGTCGGGCTGGGCCTGTCGCTGGACTTCTAGGCCAGGATGCCGCCCGCGGGGTGTGGCGATCCGGCGGGAGGAGTCCTTCGACCGGATCGTCCGCGCTAGACCCGGCTGGGATCGCCCAGGCGTTGCCGTTGCCAGTCGCGCAGCTCGTCCAGGCGCCGCGGCGGGCAGATCAGGAAGCCCTGCAGCAGGTCGCAGCCGGCCTGTTGCAGGCAGGCCCGCTTGAGCTCGCTATCCACCCCTTCGGCGATGACCTGGGCGTCGCGGGCATGGCAGAAGGCGACGAGGGCCTCCAGGCTGGCCTGGTTGCCGGGTTGGCTGAGGCGCTCGACGATGAGCCGATCGAACTTGATGGTGTCGGCGGGATAGTCGGTGACCTGCTGGATGGAGGTGTAGCCCACGCCGAAATCGTCGATGGCCACGCGAAAGCCGGCGGCGCGCAATTCATGCAGCAGCGCCAGGGTCCGCTCGTTGAGTTCGGCGGCGAAGGTCTCGGTGAACTCCAGCTCCAGGCGTGCCGCATCGACGCCGTGGTGACGGACCCGCTCGCATAGGTAGGGCACGATATCGGCCTGGTCCAGTTGCGCGGACGACAGGTTGATGGACAGCACCAGATCGGCGCCGAGCACCTCCTGCAACGCCGGATACTCCCGGCAGGCCTGGTCCACCACCCAGCGATCGATCCAGCGGAAATGCCCCTGGCGCTCGGCGATGGGAATGAACTCCGCCGGCGACACGGCGCCCAGTCGCGGGGAATTCCAGCGCACCAGGGTCTCGGCGGAACGGACCTGGCCGGCGCTGTCGACCGCCGGCATGTAGACGAGGTGGAACTCCTCGTCCGGATTCAGCTGGCGCAGATGCTCGTCCAACTGATCCTGCCGCCGCTGGCGCGCCGCCAGCTCCGGGGTGAAATGCATCAGGCGGTTACCGCCTTCGCCCTTGGCGCGGTCCAGCGCCAGATCGGCCTGGGCGAGCAGGTCGGCCAGATCCAGGGGGGCCTCCGGGGCGGCCAGGCCGAGGCTGAGGGTCACGGCATAGCGCCGTTCACCGACCAGGGTGCCGTTGTCGTAGAGGCGCTGCAGCTGGTCACCCAGCGCCAGACCATCGGCGGCCGCCGTAGGCCCGCGCAGCAGGACGGCGAATTCATCGCCGGCCAGGCGGGTGAAGACCAGCTCGTTGCGTTCGCGGTAGGTGTCTATCACCCGTTGCGTCTGCCGGGCCACGGCCTGCAGCAACTCGTCGCCCACCTCGTGGCCGAATCGGTCGTTCACCGACTTGAAGTGATCGAGGCCGAAGTACAGCAGCGCGATGGTACGACCGTCCGGTCGCTCGTCGAACCAGAGTTCACCCATGAACTGGAAGTGGCGGCGATTGCCGATCTGGGTGAGGGCATCGGTACGCAAGGCCGTGCGCAATTGCGCCAGGATGGCGAGATTGCTGTCGTGCAGGCGCTTCATGTTGGCGCCCAGGTGACCGATCTCGCCGGGCTCGCGGGTATCGTCCAGCGCCTGGCGCTGGCCTTCCAGCACCTCGGTGAGCTGGCTGTCGAGCCGCGCGATGGGCCGAGTGATGTAGCGCCGAATCAGCACCAGCAGGATCAGGATGCAGGCGAGGGTCACCAACAGGCCGCCGCCGAAATAGAGGAGGGCCAGGCGGTGCAGCTGCGCGTTCAGGCGCTGCGGGTCCGGGGTCAGCTGGACATGGAGGTCGGGAGCCAGGCGCTGGACCGCGGTGAAGCCGCTGGCCTGGGCGGGCGGCGTGCGGCTGAATTCCAGGGGCGCGCCATAGGTGTCCTCGAGGGTCCGGCGCAGGGCTTCCACCCGGTCCGGACTCACCGCCAACTGCAAGGTCATCGCCAGGCCGCGCTGGCCGAGCAGCGGTGGCCCGCTGGTGCTGGGTAGCAGCGAGGTGGTCGCCACCAGCAGGGACCGCCCCTGTTCGTCGCTCAGGTAATCGCGACGTTCCAGGGTGCCCCGGGGATCCCGGGCCAGGCGTTCGAGCAGTTGGCGCTGGGCGGTACCCAGCTGGGCGAAGGGGTCGTCGCTGCGCTCGTAGTAGTAGGCCAGGCTCAGGTCGGGCCGGGCGATGGTCAGGGAAATGCGACTGGGTGCGTCCTCGCCGGCCAGTTGTTGGACCGCCTGCTGCAGCTGGGTGCCCAGGGCCTCGTTGCGATAGGGCACGTCCGTCTGCCGCAGGAAGTTGCCCAGGGCCGCGCTGTTGGACAGCGCATAGAGCAGGTTGCGGCTGAAATGGTCGTATTCGCGGTAGGTGGTCTCCAGGGCCGCCAGGTCATGGTTGAGCCGGGAGCGCTCGAGGCCGATGACCGCCTCGCGCTGTACCGCATAGCCCAGCGCGACCAGGGTCAGGCAGCAGAGCAGCGCCACCGGCAGGATCAGCAGCAGGGTGCGCCTATTCAGGTTCATGCCGGCCTACCAGGGCGCTACCGATGCGTTGCCGGGTCTGGAAGGTATCGGGCGGCCCTTCGCTGAAGATCTGGCTGCGAGCGAGTACCTCGGCGGGCGGAAACAGGCTGGGGTCCTGCCGCAGCTCCGCGGGCAGCAGCCGCACGGCCCCGGCATTGGGCGTCGCCAGGTGCAGCTCCGTGGTGGCCAGCAGGGCGTTGCGGGGCTCGTTGAGGAAGTCGACGAAGCGCTGCGCGGCGGCCTGGTGCGGGGAGTTGCTGAGCACCGCCACGCAGTCCACCCAAAGCAGGCTGCCCTCGCGCGGCGTGGTGAAGCGCCAGGGCTGGCCGGGAGTCGCCGCATTGAGCAGGTGCTGGTCGCCGCTGTAGCCCAGCGCCAGGTCGATGCGGTCGCTGTAGGCCGGATTGTGCAGCGCGCTGACCACGTACTGATAGGTGAGTACCGCCGGCGCCTGGGCCTTGAGCAGGGCGAAGCTGCGCTTGAGCAGCTCGGGGTCGTCGCTGTTGATGGCGGCGCCCAGGCTGATCAGGGGCGCCACCAGCAGATCGTCATGGTCTTCGAGCATGGCGATGCGTCCCTGCAGCGCCGGTTCGGGCTGCAGCAGGGCCTGCCAGGAGTCGGGCGCGCTGGCCAGGCGGTCGCTGCGATAGAGCAGGCCCAGGGTGCCCCAGACATAGGGCACGGCGTAGTCGCCGCAACTCTGGCGCCAGCGCGGATCGAGCTCGGCCAGGTGGGCCAGGCGGCGTGGATCGATGCGGGTCAGCAGGCCGTCCCGGCCGAGGCGGGTGGCGCTGACTTCGTTGATCACCACCAGGTCGAGATCGGCATCGCCACGTGCCAGGGTGGCATCGCGCACGTCGCTGCTGTCGAAATGGATTTCCTGCACCGGCGGATTGGCCTTGGCCCAGCGCTGCAGCAGGGTTTCGCTGAAGTAGCCTTCCCAGGTATAGAGCCGCAGGGACTCCGCCGCGGCCAGGTGCGACGCCGGTAGCACTGGGAGCACCAGGCAGCAGAACAGGGAGACGCAGTAGCGCATGCGGACGACTCGGCGGCAAGGGCTGACATCAATAGGAAATGCTGGAAGGCCAGACGTTCACCCTGAGCTCGAGAGGGCTTCTGCCAGTTTAGGAGGCCTTCCGCGATTCGCCAGCCAGGCGCCGCGCCACTCGCGTGCGCTGCGCGTCACGCCTCAGTTCTGCAGCGGTGCGACTCCGGCGCGCTGGTGGGCGCGAGTCCAGGGATTCTGCTCGTCGGCGAATTTCACCGCCAGGCGTTCCAGCACCCGTTGCGTCGGCGCATTGGTGCCGTGCAGCAAGAGCAGCGGCAACAGCAGCAGGCTCGCGCCCAGGGCGGCCTGGCGTGGCTTGAGCAGCACCTGCTGGCCGCGCAGCAGCCAGAGCAGAATGCCGCTGGCGGCATAGCCGATGGGCAGGCCGGTCACCACTTCCGAGACCGAGTGATAGCCCAGCACCACCCGGGAGACGGCGATGAGCAGCGCGCAGCCGGCACCCAGGGCGGCGGCGGTCAGCCGCAGCGATGGCCGTGCGCGGCCGGCCAGCAGCCAGCCGAGCACCGGCAGTACGCTGCCCACCAGCATGGAATGCCCGCTGAAGCCGGTGAAGTCCAGGCGCGGAATGCCCAGGCCCCAACCGAAGAAGGCGACCTTGGACAGGGCCACGAGGAGACTCGCCGCACCAAACAGCAGCAGCCAGAGCAGCGCTGCCCGCGCGGACAGGCCGGCGAGCAACCAGAGCGCGATGAGCAGGGCGCAGGGAAGCATCACCGAGGAATCGCCGAAGTTGGTGATGAACAGCCACATGGATGAGCAGACTCCTGTAAACGACGAGGCATTCTGACCGCCAGACGTCCAGAGGTTGCATCGGCCGTGCCAGGCTGTGGACTGGCGCAAGAAACCGGCGGGATGGCCTTGGCAGACCCAGAAAAAAGCCCCGGCACCAGGGGTGGCGGGGCTGTTTGCCGGGAGGTGGCTTACAGGCCGGCGGCGGCGCGCAGGGCAGCGGCGCGGTCGGTACGTTCCCAGGTGAAGGTGGTGAAGGTGTCGTCGCCCACGGTGATTTCCTGCGGATGACGGCCGAAGTGGCCGTAGGCCGCGGTGACGCGATACATCGGGTGCAGCAGGTCGAGCATGGTGGTGATGGCGTAGGGGCGCAGGTCGAAGTGCTCGCGCACCAGCTGCACGATCTTCTCGTCGCTGATCTTGGCGGTGCCGAAGGTGTTGATCGAGATGGAAGTGGGCTGGGCCACGCCGATGGCGTAGGACACCTGGATCTCGCAACGCTCGGCCAGGCCGGCGGCGACGATGTTCTTGGCCACGTAGCGGC
>CAUQPA010000067.1:0-11902 GCA_963519325.1 uncultured Pseudomonas sp.
GCGTCGAACAGCTCGGCGATGTAGTCGTGCGGTTCGATCTGGGTGGTGTAGGGGTTCAGGGTCAGGCCGAGGTCGCCTTCGATGTAGGCGCGGGCGTTGGCTTCCCAGTCGACGTCCGGGTAGGCGGACAGGTGGGCGTTGTAGTTGCCCACCGCGCCATTGATCTTGCCCAGCGGGCGGATGGCGGCGATCTGCTCGATCTGGCGCTCCAGGCGATAGACCACGTTGGCCAGTTCCTTGCCCAGGCTGGTGGGGGAGGCGGGTTGGCCGTGGGTACGCGAGAGCATGGGCACGTCGGCGAAGCGGTGGGCCAGCACGCGGATCTCGCCGGCGATCTGGCGCATCAGCGGCAGCAGCACCTGGTCGCGGCCTTCACGCAGCATCAGCGCATGGGACAGGTTGTTGATGTCCTCGGAGGTGCAGGCGAAGTGGATGAATTCGCTCACCGCGGCCAGCTCGGGCAGGTTGGCGACTTCTTCCTTGAGCAGGTACTCGATAGCCTTGACGTCGTGGTTGGTGGTGCGCTCGATGTCCTTGACCCGCTGCGCCTGCTCGACGCTGAACTCGGTGGCCAGCTTGTCCAGCAGGGCATTGGCCTCGGCGGAGAAGGGTGCGACCTCGGGAATGCCCGCGTGGGCGGCCAGGCGCTGCAGCCAGCGGACCTCGACCTGGGCGCGGAAACGGATCAGGCCGAATTCGCTGAAGATGGGGCGCAGGGCGGCGGTCTTGCCGGCGTAACGGCCGTCGATGGGCGATACGGCGGTGAGCGAGGAGAGCTGCATGGGCATTCTCTTGGTAGCGGGGAGAAAGGGGCGGAATTCTACACGCAAAGGCCGGGGCTGTAGTACCGCCACCGGCCGGTCCGGGATCAGGCGTTGCGCAGCGGGTAGAGGTTGTCGAGCAACTTGCGGCGATTGAGCACCAGCTGCCAGCGATGGCCGCCGAGCTGGCGCCACAGGCGGGCCGAGCGAATGCCGGCCAGCAGCAGGGCACGCACCCGCGAGGCAGTGGCGGATTGCTGCAGGTAGCGCATCTCGCCGTGCACCTGGATGCGCTGCGTGAAGGTGCTCAGGGTGTCCTCATAGAGACCCCCGCAGGCAGCGATGACGTTCTCGTGAGCGACACCGAAGTGCTCGACCTGGGACTGGATCTGGGTGAGGCGCCGGCCAATGAGGTCGAGCAGGTCGCCGCGCTTCTCCAGCTTGCGTTCCAGGGCGGTCATCGCCAGGGCATAGCGCAGGGGCTCGCGCTGCAGGCTGTTGGGATTGCGCTCCAGGGTGCTGGAAAGCGCGCCGAGGCCCTCGCGCAAGGGCGCGACCTGGCCGCCGTAGACCTCCAGGGTGCTGCCCGGATCGCGCACCAGCAGGCTGCCGAGCAGACAGGCGAGGGGTTCTTCCTCGACCTGGCCGGTGCGTGCCAGCTGGTCGACCAGCACGGCGGCCTGGAAGACGCCGCCCAGGGCGATGAGTTGTTCCTGGGTGCGATTCATGCGGCGGGCGCCTCGGCGCAGGCGGGTTGATAATGTTCGATCACGCCGCCGCCCAGGCAGACGTCGCCGTCGTAGAAGACCACCGACTGACCGGGAGTGACCGCCCGCTGGGGTTCGTCGAAGACCACCCGGTAGCCGGCGCCCTGGCGCTCGATCTGGCAGGGCTGGTCCTGCTGGCGATAGCGGACCTTGGCGGTGAGGCGCCGCGGTTGGGCGAGGTCCAGGTCGTTGACCCAGAACATCTCGCCGACGGTCAGGGCCTCGGCGAACAGCCAGGGATGGGCATTGCCCTGGCCGACGACCAGCACGTTGCGGGTCAGGTCCTTGCTCAGCACGTACCACGGCTCGTCACCGGCGTCCTTCATGCCGCCGATGCCCAGGCCCTGGCGCTGGCCGATGGTGTGGTACATCAGGCCATGGTGCTGGCCGATGACCTCACCGGTGGTGGTCTCGATGGCGCCTGGCTGCGCCGGCAGGTACTGCTTGAGGAAGTCGCTGAAGCGACGCTCGCCGATGAAGCAGATGCCGGTGGAGTCCTTCTTGCGCGCGGTGGCCAGGCCGTGCAGCTCGGCGATGGCGCGGACCTCGGGCTTTTCCAGTTCGCCCACCGGGAAGAGGGTGCGCGCCAGCTGCTCGCCACCCACGGCGTGGAGGAAATAGCTCTGGTCCTTGTTGGCGTCCAGGCCCTTGAGCAGCAGGGTCTGGCCGTCGACGTCGCGACGGCGCACATAGTGGCCGGTGGCGATCAGGTCGGCGCCCAGGGCCAGGGCGTAGTCGAGGAAGGCCTTGAACTTGATCTCGCGGTTGCAGAGGATGTCCGGATTCGGCGTCCGGCCGGCCTTGTATTCGGCGAGGAAGTGCTCGAAGACGTGATCCCAGTACTCGGCGGCGAAGTTGGCGGTGTGCAGCTTGATGCCGATGCGGTCGCAGACCGCCTGGGCGTCGGCCAGGTCTTCCTTGGCCGTGCAGTACTCGGTGCCGTCGTCCTCGTCCCAGTTCTTCATGAACAGGCCCTCGACCTGATAGCCCTGCTCCTTGAGCAAGAGGGCCGAGACCGAGGAATCCACTCCGCCGGACATGCCGACGATGACGCGGGTGCCGTTCACTTCAAAAACCTCTCATATCTACGATCATCGACAGGGGATAGCGGTGTCCGTCCAGGTATTTCTCGATGGCGTCCAAGACCAGCGGGCTGCGCAGCCGGGCCTGCTCGGCGCGGATCTCGTCGAGGGTCAGCCACACCGCACGGGTGATGTCGGCGTCCAGCGCGCGGCCTGCTTCGAGCTGCAACGGGCGCGCGTGGAAGGCGGTGCGGTAGTAGGTGACGCCATTGCTCGGCGCGGTATAGAGGCCGATGCCGATCACGCCCTGGATGTCCACCCGCCAGGCCGTCTCTTCGAGCGTTTCCCGGTAAGCCGCCTCGATCAGGCTTTCGCCCGGTTCGAGATGCCCGGCTGGCTGGTTGAGCACCAGGCGGCCCTGTTTCTCTTCCTCGACCAGCAGGAAGCGGCCGGCGTCTTCTACCACGGTGGCCACGGTGACGTGGGCGTGCCAATCCATCTCGGACTCCGTTATCGGTAATCGCGCAGTATACGCCCTAAGCTTTGTGGGTCCCAAATGCAGCGAACCCCGGCCAAGGCCGGGGTTCGCTGCAGCAACCCATCAGGCTACAGGTGTAGCCCTCAGGCTCAGCCCTTGAGCTGGGCCAGGGCGGCGTTGAGCGTGGCGCTCGGACGCATGGCCTGGCTGGCCTTCGCCTGGTCGGGATGGTAGTAGCCACCGATGTCCACCGGCTGGCCCTGGACGCCATTCAGCTCGGCGACCACCTTGGCTTCGGCGGCGGTCAGCGACTGGGCCACCGGCGCGAACTGGGCCTTCAGCTCGGCGTCGTCGTTCTGCTCGGCGAGGGCCTGGATCCAGTACAGCGCCAGGTAGAAGTGGCTGCCGCGGTTGTCCAGTTCACCGGCCTTGCGCGACGGCGACTTGTTGCTGTCGAGGAACTGTCCGTTGGCCTGATCCAGGGTCTTGGCCAGCACCTTGGCCTTGGCGTTACCGGTGGTCTCGCCCAGGTGGTTGAGGGATTCGGCCAGGGCCAGGAACTCGCCCAGGGAATCCCAGCGCAGGTGGTTTTCCTGCACGAACTGCTGGACGTGCTTGGGCGCAGAGCCGCCAGCACCGGTCTCGAACAGGCCGCCGCCGTTCATCAGCGGGACGATGGACAGCATCTTGGCGCTGGTGCCCAGTTCCATGATGGGGAAGAGGTCGGTCAGGTAGTCGCGCAGGACGTTGCCGGTCACCGAGATGGTGTCCTCGCCCTTGCGGATGCGCTCCAGGGACACGCGGGTGGCTTCCTCGGGCGCCAGGACGCGGATATCCAGGCCGTTGGTGTCGTGGTCCTTGAGGTAGCGCTCGACCTTGGCGATGACCTGGGCGTCGTGGGCACGGTTCTGGTCCAGCCAGAAGATCGCCGGGGTGCCGCTGGCACGGGCACGGTTGACGGCGAGCTTGACCCAGTCCTGGATCGGCGCGTCCTTGGTCTGGCACATGCGCCAGATGTCACCGGCTTCCACCGGATGCTCGAAGACCACCTTGCCCTGATCGTCGGTCACGCGCACGGTGCCGTCGGCGGGGATCTGGAAGGTCTTGTCGTGGGAGCCGTATTCCTCGGCCTTCTGCGCCATCAGGCCGACGTTCGGCACGCTGCCCATGGTGCTGGGGTTGAAGGCACCGTTCTGCTTGCAGTCCTCGATCACCATCTGGTAGACGCCGGCATAGCAGCGATCGGGGATGATGGCCTTGGTGTCCTGCAGGTTGCCTTCGGCGTTCCACATCTTGCCGGAGTCACGGATCATGGCCGGCATGGAGGCGTCGACGATGACGTCGCTCGGTACGTGCAGGTTGGTGATGCCCTTGTCGGAGTTGACCATGGCCAGCGCCGGGCGCTGGGCGTACTGGGCGTCGAAATCGGCCTTGATGGCGGCCTGGGTGGCTTCCGGCAGGCTGGACAGGCGGGCGTAAAGGTCGCCGATGCCGTTGTTGCGGTCGAAGCCGGCTTCCTTCAGGGCGGTCTCGTGCTTGGCCAGCACGTCCTTGTAGAACTCGCCGACGATGACGCCGAACATGATGGGATCGGAGACCTTCATCATGGTGGCCTTCAGGTGCACGGAGAACAGCACGCCCTGCGCCTTGGCGTCTTCGATCTGGGCGGCGATGAAGCTCGCCAGGGCCTTGCGGCTCATGGTCGAGGCATCGACGATCTCGCCGGCCTTGACCGCGGTCTTCTCCTTCAGGACCTTGCTGCTGCCGTCCTTGCCGATCAATTCGATCTTCAGGCTGCCGGCGTTCTCGATGGTGGCCGAGCGCTCGCTGCCATAGAAGTCATGGGCGTCCATGTGGGCGACGTGGGACTTGGAGTCGGCGCTCCAGGCACCCATGCGATGGGGATGCTTGCGGGCGTAGTTCTTGACCGACAGGGGGGCGCGGCGGTCGGAGTTGCCTTCGCGCAGGACCGGGTTCACGGCACTGCCCTTGACCTTGTCATAGCGCGCCTTGACGTCCTTTTCCTTATCGTCCTTGGGTTCGTCCGGGTAGTCCGGCAGGGCATAGCCCTGGCCCTGCAGTTCCTTGATCGCGGCCTTGAGCTGCGGTACCGAGGCGCTGATGTTGGGCAACTTGATGATGTTGGCTTCGGGAGTGGTGGCCAGTTCGCCGAGTTCGGCGAGGTGGTCGGAGATGCGCTGCTCTTCCTTCAGGTACTCGGGGAAGAGGGCGATGATGCGGCCGGCAAGGGAGATGTCACGGGTTTCGAGGGCGACGCCGGACGAGGCGGTGATGGCCTCGACGATGGGGAGCAGCGAATAGGTCGCCAGGGCGGGCGCTTCGTCGGTCAGGGTGTAGATGATCTTCGACGTGGTGGACATGTCTTGCTTTAACTCCTCTTTATCACAGCTGTGGCGCGAAGCCGGGCGAGCGAGGATCGACCCTTGAGTCGATAGACGCCCCAAGAAGGCGTTATCGGGCCGCGCATCAGGCGCGGCGGCGATGGACGGGTCATGCGACAAAGCGTCGCTGCGGAAATTGCGCGGTCGGCCGATATAGCCAGCGGAACCGGCAGGGCCTGCAGCGACCCGTCAGTCGCGGGAGTATATCAGCGCGACGCCTGGCGTGCATTCATGCCGCGGCGGGAGGGCGGGAGTGGCGGGCGGTTGGCGCCGACCCGACTTTCGCGGACGGCCAAGGCAGGTCAAGAGGCTTGACCAATCGTCGTCTGGCGCTGCACGGAAGTTGCTTATGGGACTAAACTATTGTCCCTCTAAATCTCATGAGGTCGTTATGAAAACCAAGGACAATGCGTCCAAGAGTCGTTCCTGGGCCATCGTCGGGCTGGAAACGCTCGTCATCGTCGCCCTGTCGCTGTATATCGCCTTTGGCGTTGGCCTGTTCATCAAGCACCACTGCTGGGACACCCTGACCCCGCAGCAGCAAGACCAGATCCTCGAGCAGATGAGCCGCAGCGCTCAGGAAAACACCCTGCTCACCTGATTCGCTCGAATCAATTCCCTTCGAATAACGACAAGAATCCACCCTTTTTCCCCGCGCGCTGCCACGGCATCGAGGGCGCTTCGTCACGCCTGGTGTTCGAGTTCGTCAGCAGGCCAGGTGCTTGCGCGTGGTGACGGGTGCGGACGGCAGTTGCCTCGGCATCGCCCGCGAGGTGTCCGAGAGCGGGCGGGACCGGCGTGCCAGACGCAGCATGGCCCAGAGTATGGCCAGCGACAGGGCCAGCCAGCCAAGCACGAGAAGAAGGATGTAGGTCGCAGGAGTCATTGACGTTCACCGTACGGCTGTCTCGGAAAAGGTGTCGCTGCTGGACACACTTCTCTAGACACGTCAATAGCGGGGCTGTTCGGGCGTTCCCGACGAGGGGTGCAGCCGGGCGATGCGGCTGCATCGCCCGGCCAGGCTGGATCAGAGGAATAGATGGGCCAGCCAGAACAGGCCGGCGGACAGCGCCATGGAGGCGGGCAGGGTCAGCACCCAGGCCATGAGGATGTTGCGCACCGTGCTGCCCTGCAGGCCGCTGCGATTGGCGACCATGGTGCCGGCCACCCCGGACGACAGGACGTGGGTGGTGGAGACGGGTAGGGCGAAGACGTTGGCCATGCCGATGGCGGCCACCGCCGTCACCTGGGCGCTGACGCCCTGGGCGTAGGTCATGCCCTGGCGGCCGATCTTCTCGCCCACCGTCAGTACCACGCGGCGCCAGCCGACCATGGTGCCGATGCCCAGTGCCAGGGCGACGGCGATGATGACCCAGAAGGGGGCGTATTCGGTGGTGCTGGTGAGGTCCTTGCGCAGCCGACTGAGGTCGTCGCGGTCCCGGGCCGTCAGCACCGGCAGCTTGCTGACCTTCTTGGCGGTGTCGTCCAGGCACAGCAGGTAGCGCCGCACCTGCTGGCGATGGTCGTCGCTCATGGCGCGGTAGTCGGTGATGCCGTCCAGGTCGGCCAGCAGCGCCTTCAGCGTCGGCACGGTCATGTGCGGGGCGCAGCGGAATTCCTGCGGCAGGTCGCGATTGCCCGGTACCTCGGCAAGGAACTCCTTGAGGTTGTCACCCTGGCGGTCATAGAACTGCCCCAGGTGGATGGCAGCGTCGCGGGTGCGCTCGATCTGGTAGGTCGTGCTGTCCAGGTCGAGCACGAACTTGGCCGGGACGATGCCGATCAGCACCAGCATGATCAGGCCGATGCCCTTCTGGCCATCGTTGGAGCCGTGCACGAAGCTCATGCCCATCGCCGAGAGGACCAGCATCAGCCGGTTCCAGAAGGGCGGGTGCTTCTTGGCATCCAGCTCGCGGCGCTGCTCGGGCGTCTTGTGCATCTTCGACAGCGGTCGCCAGCGCTTGAGGGCGATGAGCAGCAGGCCGGCGACGGCGAAGCCCGCCAGCGGCGAGAAGATCAGCGACAGGCCGATGTCGATCGCCTTCTGCCAATTGACGCCTTCGCTCATCGGGATGCCGGTCAGCAGCGCGTTGGTCACGCCCACGCCGAGGATGGAGCCGATCAGCGTATGGGAGCTGGACGCCGGGATCCCGAAGTACCAGGTACCCAGGTTCCAGGTGATGGCCGCGGCGAGCAGGGAGAACACCATGGCCAGGCCGTGGCCGGTGTTGACGTTGATCAGCAGCTCCACCGGCAGCAGGTGGACGATGGCATAGGCCACGCCGACGCCGCCGAGCAGCACCCCGAGGAAGTTGAAGATGCCGGAGAAGAGCACCGCGAGATGCGGCGGCATCGCCTTGGTGTAGATCACCGTGGCGACGGCATTGGCGGTGTCGTGGAAGCCATTGATGAATTCAAAGGCCAGCACGAAGGCCAGGGCCAGGACGAGGCTGATGGCGACCCAGGCGTGGAGTCCGCTGAAAAGTTCGAACATGGGGATACGTCGACAGTTGGCAGGCGCGAATTATGGCAGAAAAATGACTGCCGCCATCGCCACCTTGAATGGGAGGGGCGATTTAGTCGCCGCGATAGATGCAGCCACAGGTGCAGGTCTCATGCACGCGGACCTGGCTGAGCTCGGGCAGCTGGGGCTTGAGTTGCTGCCAGATCCAGCGAGCGAGCACTTCGCTGGTGGGGTTCTCGAGCCCCGGGATGTCGTTCAGATAGTGATGGTCGAGGCGCTCGTAGAGGGGTTTGAAGGCGGCCTTGATGTCGGCGAAGTCCCGCACCCAGCCGGTATGGGGATCGACCGCGCCTTCGATGTGCAGGCCTACCTTGAAGGAATGCCCATGGAGGCGTCCGCACTTGTGACCCGCCGGGACATTGGGCAGGAAGTGTGCGGCTTCGAAAACGAATTCTTTGAAAATTTCCACGATAACCACTCGCGTTGGGCCACGGTGTGTGGCGGCTGCGGGGCGGCAGTCTACCAGCTCGACACCGCCTTGCCGAACCTTGCCGCGGAGTCGGCGGTCCGGGTCGCTAGCCGGGCATCGACCAGGGCGCCAGACGGTGGCCGTCACGCGCCAGCTCCAGGCGCGTCTGCTCGATCAGGGCGGCGAGATGGCCGGCGTGGCTGTACTGGCTGCGGGCGACATGGGCGACCGAGGCCAGGACCTGGCTGCCATCGGTCACCGCCAAGGAGAAGCTGGCATCGCTGGGATCCTCGCGGACCTCGCCGCGCAGCGGCAGAAAGGCCTGTTCGACGATATGGACGGCGTGGGCGAGCTCGATCGGCATGGGGACCTCCTGGGGCATGACCTGCAATAGAGGCCGGTCAAGAGAGAAAATTCTGATTTGCCTTCGCCAGCCGGCTTAGGCAGTCTCCCGGTCTTTGTCCGGATGTCTGCCCATGCGCACCTCGAATCCTCGTACCTTCTGGGCCCTGGTGGGCCTGGCCGTCGCCTTCGGCCTCGCTGGCCTGATCGGTAATCGCGTGGGCTGGGAGCGGCTGGAGATCGGCTATCGGACGGTGCCTTCGCCCAGTGGGCTGGACATCGGCGTGGCTGGCCAAGTCATCACCGGGTTGCCATCGCTGTGCATCGCCCTGGCGCTGGTCACGGTGGTCACCGCCTTGATCATCCGGGGTGGCCAGCGCTTTCGCGCCCGGCTGCCGCTACCGGTGACGGCGGCCATCGTCTGGCTGCTGCTGGCGCTGCTGCTGGTGCTCTTCTACCCCAGCACCCTGGCGTTCCAGTGGGAAAACCATCGCAGCGCCGCCGACATCGACTTCTATGTGCTGCAGGATCGCCCCGGTTCCTTCCAGGGCTCGGCGCAGAAGAGCCAGCGGCTGACGTATTACCGCGACTGCGGCAAGACCGGGCAGGCGGCCTGCCCGGTGTTCGACTGCGTGGTGGAGCGGCGCAGCTGGCTGGGCGGCCTGCAGAAGATCGAAGGCTTCTACCCGGGGCTGGACCAGGAGCGTCAGCTGGAGCTGCTACGCACCCGCTGCCTGCCCGGTACGCCATGACCGACGAAACCGCCGGTCTGGTGGCGCCATAGGCGGGCATAGAGACCGTTGTAGGCGAGCAGTTCGTCGTGGGAACCCATCTCGACGATCTGGCCGCGCTCCATGACCACCAGGCGGTCCATGCGCGAGATGGTCGACAACCGGTGGGCGATGGCGATCACCGTCTTGCCTTCCATCAGCGTCTCCAGGCTCTCCTGAATGGCCGCCTCCACCTCGGAATCGAGGGCGGAGGTGGCTTCGTCCAGCAGCAGGATGGGCGCGTCCTTGAGCAGGGTGCGGGCGATGGCGATGCGCTGGCGCTGGCCGCCGGAGAGCTTGACGCCGCGCTCACCCACCTGGGCGTCCAGGCCGGTACGGCCATGGGCGTCGGTGATGCGGGCGATGAAGTCGTCGGCCTTGGCCTTGCGCAGGGCGGCGTGCAGTTCTTCATCGGTGGCTTCGGGGCGGCCGTAGAGCAGGTTCTCGCGGATCGAGCGGTGCAGCAGCGAGGTGTCCTGGGTGACCACGCCGATCTGGCATCTCAGGCTTTCCTGGGTAACCTGCGCGATGTCCTGGCCGTCGACCAGGATGCGGCCGCCCTCCAGGTCGTAGAGGCGCAGGAGCACGTTGATCAGCGTCGACTTGCCGGCGCCCGAAGGGCCGACCAGGCCGATCTTCTCGCCGGGGGCCACGTCGAGGGTCAGGCCTTCGATGATGCCGGCACCCTTGCCGTAATGGAAGTGGATGTCCTCGAACAGCACGGCGCCACGGCTCACCTGCAGCGGCTTGGCATCCGGGGCGTCGCCGACCTGGCGCGGCTTGGCGATGGTGCTCATGCCGTCCTGCACCATGCCGATGTTCTCGAAGATGCCGTTGACCACCCACATGATCCAGCCGGACATGCTGTTGATCCTTATCACCAGGCCGGTGGCCAGGGCGATGGCGCCGACGCTGATGATGCCCTGGTGCCAGAGCCACAGCGCCAGGCCCGTGGTACCGGCGATGAGGAAGCCGCTGAGGATGCTGATGGTCACGCCCATGGCGGTGATCAGGCGGGCCGCGCTCTCGGCTTTTTCCGTCTGCTCTTCCATGGCCTGGCGGGCGTATTGCTCTTCCTGCGCCGAATGGGAGAACAGCTTGAGCGTGGAGATGTTGGTGTAGCCGTCGACGATCCGTCCGGACAGTTGCGAACGGGCTTCCGAGGCGATGGCCGAGCGCTCCTTGGTCTGGGGCACGAAGTACCAGAGCGCGATCACGTAGCCGATGATCCAGAGGATCAGCGGCACCATCAGCCAGACGTCGGCCTGGGCGAAGAGGATCAGCGAGGTGACGGCGAAGATCAGCACGTGCCAGATGGCATCCACCGCCTGCACCGCCGAATCGCGCAGCGAGACGCCGGTCTGCATGATGCGGTTCGAGATGCGCCCGGCGAAGTCGCTGTGGAAGAAGCCCAGGCTCTGCTTGAGCACGTAGCGATGGTTCTGCCAGCGGATCAGGGTGGTCAGGCTGGGGGTGATGGTCTGATGCACCAGCAGGTCGTGCAGGCTGATGAACAGCGGGCGGATGACCAGGGTGACGACGGCCATCCAGATCAGGGTGCCGCCGTGCTCCTGGAAGAACACCGTGCTGTTGGGCGCGCTGCCGGCCAGGTCGACGATCTGGCCGATGAAGTTGAACAGGGCGACCTCGACCAGGGCGCCGATCAGGCCTACTACCAGCAGCAGGGCGAAGGCCGGCCAGGCCTGCTTGAGGAAATGCAGATAGAAGGCACCGACGCCGGTGGGCGGCATTTCGTCGGGAGCTTCCCGAAACGCATCGATGATGCGTTCGAAGCGGCGAAAGATCATGCGGGGTCCTTGTAGAGGGGAGACAGGGTCTCGCGTCGCCGAGAGGAGGGACCGCGCCACTTGGACTGGACGACCGCTGGAGGATGGCCCAGTGGGACGGGTCGACTCAGAGCCTGTCCAGAATCCGCGGCGCGTCAGCCAAGCCAGGATTGAAATGCCCGGGAAGCTCAGCGCTCGGCGGGACGCCCAGTTACCCTGGGCGACCTCGAGCGCGAGTCCGATTAGCTCCTTCGGGCATTTTCGTCTGGTTCGGCGCCAGCCCGCGCGCCCATGAACAGTCTCTTACAGGCGTTTGGCAGCGAGAATCATGACCGGTTCACGGGGAATGTCGCGCAGCATCCCCTGGCGGGTGGTCTGGACGCCGGCGATCTGGTCGACGACCTCCATGCCGCGTACCACCTTGCCGAACACGGCGTAGCCGAAATCCCGCGAGCCATGGTCGAGGAAGGCATTGTTCTCGACGTTGATGAAGAACTGGCTGGTGGCGGAGTTGACGTCCGAGGTGCGGGCCATGGCCAGGGTGCCACGCAGATTCTTCAGGCCGTTGTCGGCCTCGTTCTTGATCGGTGCCTTGGTGCGCTTTTCCTGCATGTCGCGGGTGTAGCCGCCACCCTGGATC
>CAUQPA010000068.1:0-11743 GCA_963519325.1 uncultured Pseudomonas sp.
AGGCAACATCCGTTGGGCTTCGCTGCGCTCAACCCAACCTACGACCTGGGTGACCTGTTGCGGCCCTGGCGATCTGCCGGTGCAGCAGGTCCTGCAAAGGCACCACCGTCGTAGGGTGGACAACGGCGCAGCCTTGTCCGCGAACGGGTACCGCGGGAGATGCCGGCAGAACGCGGAGGTCAGGCTCGACGCCGTTATCGCGGCCATGGGCCGCTACTACAGGTTTCCGGTGCGCCTGTAGGAGCAGCCGCATCGGCGGACCGCCATGGCCGCGATTGGGGGCCACTCAATACTCGGACAGCGCAAAGCTCGTCAGGGCGAAGGTGGGGATGCCGGCGGCTTCCAGGCGCTTGGAGCCGCCCAGCTCGGGCAGGTCGACGATGGCGGCGGCCTCGTGGACCTCGGCGCCCAGGCGGCGGATCAGGTTGCCGGCGGCGACCAGGGTGCCGCCGGTGGCGATGAGGTCGTCGACCAGCAGCACCGAATCACCGGCGCCGACGCTGTCCTTGTGCACCTCGATTACGGAGTCGCCGTATTCGGTGCTGTAGACCTCGGTCAGCAATTCGGCCGGCAGCTTGCCCTGCTTGCGGAACAGCACCAGCGGCTTGCCCAGTTCATAGGCCAGGATCGGGCCGATGAGGAATCCCCGTGCATCCAGCGCCCCGACATGGGTGAAGGACGCCGAACGATAGCGCTCCAGCAACTCCGCCATGACGGCGCGCAGGCCTACGGGCGACTGGAACAGCGGCGTGATGTCCCGAAAGATCACCCCCGGCTTGGGAAAATCGGGCACGGCGCGGATGAGGGATTTCAGGGCGGATTCGGAAAAGGACATGGCAGAGACTCTCGGGCGCCGGGCGCCTGGTTGAACACGATTGAGCAGTATACCGGGGCCTACCCAGCCAGGGCCAACCAGCCGTCCTCGCTGGCTGAATCGATTCATGTAGTGCCTGCGATTGACAGCTACCAACGAAGCGGACATCCTCGACCTCGCGCAAACGTTTGCGCGACCACAAGAACCATAAGAATTCGGAGATCCCCTATGCTGGCCTTCCGCCCTGCCCGCCTGCTGGCGGCTATCGCTCTCACCTCCGCTTCGCTGATCCTGCCGCTCACCGCCAGTCATGCCACGGCCGCCGAAAAGCCCAAGGTCGCGCTGGTCATGAAGTCCCTGGCCAACGAATTCTTCCTGACCATGGAGGACGGCGCCAAGACCTACCAGAAAGAGCATTCCGCCGACTTCGACCTGATCTCCAACGGGATCAAGGACGAGACCGACACCTCCAGCCAGATCCGTATCGTCGAGCAGATGATCGTGTCCAAGGTCGACGCCCTGGTCATCGCCCCGGCCGACTCCAAGGCGCTGGTGCCAGTCCTGAAGAAGGCCAGCGACGCCGGCATCAAGGTGGTCAACATCGACAACCGCCTGGATCCCGAGGTGCTCAAGTCCAAGTCGCTGGACATCCCCTTCGTCGGCCCCGACAACCGCAAGGGCGCGCGCCTGGTGGGCGAGTATTTGGCCAAGCAGCTCAAGCAGGGTGACCAGGTCGGCATCATCGAGGGCGTCTCCACCACCACCAACGCCCAGCAGCGCACCGCAGGCTTCAAGGACGCCATGGAAGCGGCCGGCATGAAGATCGTCGGCGTGCAGTCGGGCAACTGGGAGATCGACAAGGGCAACGCCGTCGCCGCGGCCATGCTCAACGAGTACCCGGACCTCAAGGCGCTGCTGGCCGGCAACGACAGCATGGCGCTGGGCGCCGTCTCCGCCGTGCGTGCGGCCGGCAAGAAAGGCCAGGTGCAGGTGGTCGGCTACGACAACATCAAGGCCATCCACCCGATGCTGAAGGACGGTCGCGTCCTCGCCACCGCCGACCAGTTCGCCGCCAAGCAGGCCGTGTTCGGCATCGAAGCCGCGCTCAAGCTGGTCAAGGGCGAGCCCACCGGTGCCAAGGACGGGGTGATCGAGACGCCGGTCGAACTCGTCACCCAGCCCTGATTCGAGGAGAGCCCCCATGTCGTCCGAGGTGATCCTCAGCGCCCGTGGCATCGGCAAGACCTATGCCCAGCCGGTACTCGGCGGCGTGGACCTGGAGTTGCGCGCCGGCCAGGTGCTGGCGCTCACCGGGGAAAACGGCGCCGGCAAGAGCACCCTGTCCAAGATCCTCTGCGGCCTGGTGCAACCCACCACCGGTGAGCTGAGCTTTCTCGGCCGACCCTATGCGCCGGGCAGCCGCCGCGAGGCGGAGGCCCAGGGCGTGCGGATGGTCATGCAGGAGCTCAATCTGCTGCCCACCCTCACCGTGGCGGAAAATCTCTTTCTCGACCGCCTGCCCCGGCGGCTGGGCTGGATCGACCGCCGTCAGCTGCGCGAACAGGCGCGGCTGGCCATGGCCCAGGTCGGCCTGGAGTCCATCGATCCGGATACGCCCATCGCCGAACTGGGCGTCGGTCACCAGCAGATGGTGGAAATCGCCCGCAACCTGATCGGCGATTGCCGGGTGCTGATCCTCGACGAGCCCACCGCCATGCTCACCTCCCGCGAGGTCGAGCTGCTGTTCGAGCAGATCGAACGGCTGCGTGCCCGCGGCGTGGCGCTGGTCTACATCTCCCATCGCCTGGAAGAACTCAAGCGCATCGCCCAGCAACTGGTGGTGCTGCGCGACGGCCGCCTGGTGGCCGATGCGCCCATGGCGCACTACGACATCGAGCAGATCGTCAGCCTCATGGTCGGCCGGGACCTCGGCGAGCACCTGGACATGGGCGAGCGCCGCTTCGGCCCGCCGTTGCTGGAAGTCCGCAGTCTCAATCGCGCCGACAAGGTCCGGGACGTCTCCTTCAGCGTCCGCGCCGGGGAGATCTATGGCATCTCCGGCCTCATCGGTGCCGGCCGTACCGAGCTGCTGCGGCTGATCTTCGGCGCCGACCGCGCCGATTCCGGCGAGGTGCGCCTGGCCGGCAAGCCGGTCGACCTGGGGTCACCCGCCAAGGTGGTACGCCAGGGCATCGCCCTGATCACCGAGGATCGCAAGGGCGAAGGCCTGCTGCTCAGCCAGCCGATCAGCGCCAACCTGGCCCTCGGCAACATGGCCAAGGTCGCCCGCCAGGGTCTGGTCAGCGGCACCCGCGAGGCGGCCCTGGCCGAGCGCCAGATCAAGGCTTCGATGCCATCGAGCTGCGGCAGTCCGCCGACGCCATGGGGCATGTAGGAATAGGACAGCTCGGCCTCGCTGGTGGCGAACAGTCCGAGGCGAAAGAAGGCCCGCCGCGGCAGAGTCGCCAGGAAGTTGGGATTGCCGCGCCCGGCGTTGAGCATCAGGCGGTTCTCGCTGCCCGAGGCGAGCCTGATCAGTTCGTCCTTGAGTTCGAACGGGCTGAGCTTGGCGTATTGGGCGTAATCGTCTTGGACTTCGCTCATGACTTGCCTCTTTCGGTTAGGCGAAGGCCACCACCAGTGGCCCGAGCAGGGTGAGGAACACGTTGGCCAGGGCGTAGGTGACGGCGAAGGGCACCGTCGGGATGGAATTGCCGGCCTTGTCCAGCACCTCGCCGAAGGCCGGGTTGGCGCTGCGCGCGCCAGCGACGGCCCCGGCGAACAGCGCCAGGTTGCGGTAGCGCAGCAGGTAGCGGCCGACCAGGATGGTGATGACGATGGGCACCACGCAGACCACCACCCCGATGAGGAAGATCGACAGGCCCTGGGTGGCGATGGTCTCCACCGCCTGGCGCCCGGACTGCAGCCCCACCACCGCCACGAAGCCGGCCAGGCCGAGGTCGCGCAACAGGATCGAGGCTGGCAACGGCAGGTTGCCCCGGGTCAGGTGGCGACTGCGGTACCAGCCGAACACCAGACCGGCGATCAGTGCCCCGCCGCCACTGCCCAGGGTCAGGGGGATGGCGCCCAAGCGGATCACGACCAGGCCGATGAGCAGGCCCATCGCCAGGCCGAAGCCATGGAAGACGAAGTCGGTCTTGTCGCTGGGGACGACGAGGGAGCCGATCTGCTGGGCGACTCTCTGGATGTCGTCCGGAGTACCGTAAAGGGTGACCAGATCGCCCGCCGCGATGACGGTATCGGGCTCCAGCGCCAGCGGCCGCCCGCCGCGTTTCACCCCGACCACATAGACCCCGTGGCGCAGGGCCTGGTTGGCGGCCTGGCGGATCTCGGCCACGCGGCGGCCGATGAAGGCGGGATTGTCGAGGCTGACGTCGCGCTGCACCACCACCACGTCCATGTCGGGCGAGGACTGCAATTCGGCGCCCAGGCGCGCGGCGATGGCCACCACGCCGGCGCGCCGCCCCACCACCAGCACCACGTCGCCGGCCTCCAGCACCGTCGTCGGGGTCACCCCGACCAGGGCGCCGCCACGCTTGATGCGTTCGATGGTCAGCGCCGCCTGGGGATCGCCCTGGCCGCTGACCTCCAGTTGCGCCACGGTCTGGCCGGCCGCCTGGTCGATGCGATAGAGGCGCCCTACCAGCGGCGGGATGGCCGGTAATTCTCCCGGCCCATAGACCTTGGCCCCGGCCAGCAACTCGGCTTCGGCCTGGGTCGCATCGTCGCGGATGCTGCGCCGCATGAACCAGGGCAGCACATTGACGCAGAGGATGATGGCGCCGAAGGAGCCGAAGATGTAGGTCACGGCATAGCCCACCGCGACGTTGCCCTGCAGCACCTGGATCTGTTCCAGCGGCAGGTCGAGCTTGGCGATGGCCGCGCTGGCGGTGCCGATGATGGCGGACTGGGTCATGGAGCCTGCGGCGATCCCCGCGGCGATGCCCTTGTCGAGGCCGAACAACCGGGCGCAGGCGATGATGGTCAAGAGACCGCTGAGCGCCATCACTGCGGCCAGGACGATCTCGCGCAGCGATTGCCTGCCCAGGGAGCGAAAGAACTGCGGTCCGCTCTCGAAGCCTACGGCGTAGATGAACAGCGCGAAGAGCACCGACTTGATGCCGTTGTCGATGCTGATACCGACCTGGCTGATGACCACCGCCACCAGCAGCGAGCCGGCGACCCCACCCAGCTGGAATTTGCCGAACGGAATGCTGCCGACCCAGTAACCGATGGCCAAGGAGAGGAACAGGGCCAGTTCCGGTGCCTGGTTCAAGAGCTGGTGCAGGTATTCCATCGGGGCCACCTTCGACCAGGTATCCGCGAGCGGAGGACGGTGAAGCGAAGGTTCAGCCTCGTCCCGAGAGGGCCTGAAGAATCCTCGCCGTACCTGATGCCCTGCAGGATTTCCCTGACCACGAGGGCGCCTTGCCGGAAATAGTCACGTCATAAGAGGACGTAACCCGGCATAGCCCAAAGAACCTAAGCACAGCATGCTAGAGCTGTCAAAAGCGGGACCGCACAGCGAGAAGTGAATTCTGGTTGGACAACTTGGCCACCGCCGACACCGGGCGGCGGGATCCGCTGGGGCGCCAGGGCACGTCCTCCCTCAGGTTGCCCCGGGTGAAGCGAATTCGCGCCGCTGCGCTTGCCATCCCGATAACGAGCTCAGCATGCAGGTGGGCCGCTCGTCGGCTTTCCATATAGGGAAAGCCGAAAAAGCCAGCGTCGCCAGTGGCTGATCGACGCACTGCTGGCGACCGGCACGCCGGACCTGCAACTGGAAGCCGATGCCGGCGGCCTGCAGCTGCTGGCGCTATGCCTGCAGGGCAGCGATCAGCAGTGGGCGGCCTTCGCACGGGCTGATGGCCTGGCGGTGCAAGCCCTGTCGCGCTGGTACCTGGAGACGCCCCAGGTTCAAGGCCTGCTGCTCGGCTTCACCCATATCGCCAGCGCGGTCGAGGCAGCCGACCTGGCCCGGCGCCTGGTTAGCCTGGGGCGTTAATGGCAGCCCTCGAATCCCCGGTAATCTGCCCAAGCTCATCACCTGCCCGGATAAGGCAGCAGGCGAAAGGGTGCCCTCCCGGCCGCTGGATACGGTGCCCATGCAGGCCGGAACACCGAGAACACGCCGCGCAAAAACGTTTACTGCATCACAGAAAACTTTTTCCAGCCTTGCCACTCCAACAGCGGCCCAAGAGGCTCTAGCGCAGCGCTTTCCGTAGGAAAGCTCTGTCCTGACCGCTTCGCTTGGCCGAGCGAGGCCAGGGAGCCGTGAGCGAGGCCAATTACCGGTGCCAGCCGGCGTGCCGGGGCTGAGTATCCCCTGAGGGGAGGCGTGGCAGTCCGCGCCGCCTGCTCGCCGCATCCGACAGCCAGCCCTATGGGCGTAATCCGACAACCCAGCGCGTGAGGTCTCCCCATGCTGCACCACCTGACCGTCTCGAAAAAACTCAATCTCGGCTTCGGCGCCATCCTGCTGATCATCCTGGCGTTGATCATCACTGCGAGCCGGGGCTTCAGCGAGGTCAACTCGGCGGTCCGGCAGAACATCCACTCCTACGAGGTGCTGCAGGACGCCGATGCCGCCCTACTGGCGCTGGTCAACATGGAGACCGGCATGCGTGGCTTCGCCCTGACCGGCAAGGACGCCTTCCTCGAGCCGCTGAACCAGGGCGAGCAGCAATTCGCCGCCCGGCTGCAGGAGCTGACCGAACTCACCCGGGACAATCCCGAGCAGCAGAACGGCCTGAGTCAGTTGGCGACCGCCAAGGCGCAGTGGAATAGCGAGTCGGTACAGCAGATCCTGGCCCTGCGGCGCCAGGTCAATGCCGGTACCCTGGCGCTGGATGCCCTCACCGCCCGTATCGCCACCGCCCAGGACAAGGGCAAGATGGACGCCATGCGCGGCCTGCTGGGCGAGATCAAGACCCGCGAGAACAGGCTGCTGGAAGACCGTACCCAGTCCATGCTGGACGCCAAGCAGCACGCCATGACCATCCTGATCACCGGCGGTGTGCTCGCCGTGTTGCTGGCCATCGGCATCGCCTGGTCGCTGTCGCGTACCATCGTCGGTCGTCTCGCCCAGGCGGTCGCCATCGCCCGTACCATCGCCGATGGCCGGCTGGATTCACCGATTCCGGCCGGTGGCCGTGACGAAGTTGGCCTGCTGCTCGGCGCCTTCGGTCAGATGCAGGAAAAGCTGCGCCTCATGATCCAGGGGATCAAGCAGGGCACCGATCGGCTGGTCGCCGCCTCCCACAGCATCTCGGCCAATTCCCACCAGCTGTCCAGCGCCGCCCAGGAGCAGTCCAGCGCCGCCTCCAGCATGGCCGCCACGGTCGAGGAGCTGACGGTGAGCATCAACCATGTGTCCGATAACGCCAACGAGGCCCACGACCTGTCCAGTCAGTCCGGCCGCCTGGCCCAGGACGGCGGCCAGACCATCCAGGCGTCGGTGGAGAGCATGAGATCCATCGCCACCACCGTGCAATCCTCGGCCGAACGGATCGGGGAGCTGGGCGAGCACTCCGAGCGGGTCTCTTCCATCGTCAGCGTGATCAAGGGCATCGCCGACCAGACCAATTTGCTGGCGCTCAACGCGGCCATCGAGGCGGCGCGCGCCGGCGAGCAGGGACGCGGCTTCGCCGTGGTGGCGGACGAGGTGCGCCAGCTGGCGCAGCGCACCGCCAACTCCACCCAGGAGATCGCCGCCATGATCGAGAAGATCCAGGCGGCCACCCAGGCGGCCATGGCCGACATGGACGTGGGCGTGCGCCAGGTCAATGGCGGCGTCGAGCTGGCCAACCAGGCAGGCGAGGCGGTGGTCAGCATCAATACCTCGTCGGACAGCGTGGTGCGGGTGGTCAACAAGATCTCCCTGGCCCTGCGCGAGCAGACCGCCGCCAGCCAGGACGTGGCCCGAACCGTGGAACGGATCGCCCAGATGGCCCAGCAGAACAGCGAAGCCATCGGCGAGACGGTGCAGACCGCGGTCTCGCTCGACGTCCTGGCCAACGACCTGAATCGGCAGATCGGGCAATTCCGCTGCTAGTACTGCCAGCTCGGCATCACTCAGGCCGTATGAGGGGGGGCAAAAGTCCGGGCTATGACCAAGGCTTTTGCCGACTTCACACCCAGAAACAATCTGCAACATTCATCCAGCGCAACGGTCACAAAGGCGTCTCCCTCAAGGCCTGCGCCCTGCATGAAAACTCCGCGTCCCGTCGATCGCCTGCCCCGTCTCACCCAACTGCGCAATCTGAAGATGGCCCGTTCCGCCCACGCCTATGTGCGCGGCAGTACGGTGCAGTTCTACGAGTGGCTGCACAGCCAGCCGGGGCGCAGCCTGCCCAATGGGCCGGCGGTGTGGATCTGCGGTGATTGCCATGCCGGCAACCTCGGTCCCACGGGCGATCTCCAGGGCTCCACCGACGTCAATATCCGCGACCTGGACCAGACCGTGGTCGGCAATCCGGCCCATGACTTGGTGCGCCTGGCGCTGTCGCTGGCCACCGCGGCACGGGGTTCGGACCTGCCGGGCGTGACCACCGCGCGGATGCTGGAAGAGATGATGCGCGGCTACGAGGTGGCCTTCGAGGATGACCTCGAACGCGAGGTACCCCGCCCCGCCCAGGTCAAGGCCGGCATGCGCAGCGCGGTGCAGCGCACCTGGAAGCACCTGGCGCGCGAGCGCATGGAACACACCCGGCCCAAGCTGCCGCTGGGCAAGCATTTCTGGCAGCTGAGCAAGGACGAACGCAAGGCCATCGCCGAGCTGTGCGAGACGCCCGGGATCCATGCCCTGGTGACCTCGCTCAAGGGCCGCAGCCACGACAGCCGCGTCGAGCTGCTCGACAGCGCCTACTGGGTCAAGGGCTGCAGTTCCCTGGGCTTGCGGCGCTATGCGGTGCTGCTGGGCGTGGACGATGGTGACGACCAGGACTATTGCCTGATCGACATCAAGCAGGCCATCGCCGCTGCCGCGCCCCGCGCCGCCCATGCCGCCATGCCCAGGGACAACGGCAAGCGGGTGGTCGACGGGGCGCGCCACCTCTCGCCGGCCCTGGGCAATCGCATGCTGGCGGTGCGGTTGCTAGACCACTCCTTCTTCATCCGCGAACTGCTGCCCCAGGATCTCAAGTTGGAGCTGGACGAACTCAGCGCCCGCGAAGCCATGGGCGCGGCGGCCTACCTGGCGCGCGTGGTGGGCCGTGCCCATGCGCGGCAGATGGACCTGGCCACCCGGGTGGAATGGATGAGCGACCTGCAGCGCAACCGGACCCGCACCCTGGACGCCCCCTCCTGGCTATGGAGCAGCGTAGTGCAACTGGTAGGTGCCCACGAGATGGGCTACCTGGAGCATTGCCGGCGCTATGCCCTGGAGCATGCGCAGGACTAGCGCTGGCTTACGCCAACCCCAGCTCCCGCACCTGCCAGCGCGCCGATGTCACGCCCTGCTCCTGGCAGATGCGCCTGACCCGGCGTGTCAGCGGGACAATAGCCCCTCCTTCCCTCCGCTCGAGACGACCAACAGCGATCGATACCGATGCACATGGCCAGGCGGCCTGTGCGTCCGGGTACCGTCCTGCTCGTCTGGAATGGCGATTCTTAAGCGTCGCGCATTGTGCGACCTCTGACGATTAACTAAAATGAGACGCTTTATCATTTGAAGCCCGGCGCGTGCGCCAAGGATTCCCCATGTCCCCTGCCATGACTTCCGGTTCGCCGACCGTCCCTCTGGATCGACTCTATCGCGATCACCATGGCTGGCTCGCCGGGTGGCTGCGCGGTCGTCTGGGCAACGCACCGGATGCCGCGGACATCGCCCAGGACACCTATCTGCGCATCCTCGCCTCGGGTCGCCTGCCGGTGCGCGAGGACGCACGGCGTTATCTGGTGCAGGTGGCCAAGGGGTTGGTCATCGATCTCTGGCGGCGCCAGGAGGTGGAGCGCGCCTACCGCGAGACCATCGCCCAGTTGCCCGAGGCCCAGGTGCCCTCGCCGGAGACCCATTGGCTGATCATCGACGCCCTGCTGCGGATCGAGCGGATGCTCGATGGTCTGCCTGCCCCGGTACGGGAAGCCTTTCTGCTGGCGCAATTCCAGCAACTGACGCTGGCCCAGATCGCTATACGGCTGGATCTGGCGGTGATCACCGTTCGCCGCCACATCCAGCGCGCGCTGGTCGCCTGCCTGGCGGCGAGCGAGGCATGAGCAGTCCGTCCGCCCCCACACCGCGCCTGCTCGAAGAGGCGGCCGAATGGCTGCTCGTCTTGAGATTCGACGAGGCGGACGAGGGACAACGCCAGGCCTTCGAGCATTGGCGCGCGCAAAGCGAGGCGCATCGCGCCGCCTGGGCACGCGCCGAGCGGATCATGGGCACCTTCGCCAGCGTACCCGCCGCCCTTGGCCAGCAGACGGTGCGTCTGGCGGGCGAGCGGACCCTCAGCCGCCGACGAACCCTGAGGCTGCTCACCGCCCTGCTGGTCGGCGTCCCGGCCGGCTGGCTGGCCAGGCGCAACCTGCCACTGGACGCGGGGGATGCCGAGGTGGCCACCGCCACGGGGGAGCGCCGCACCCTGGTACTCACTGACGGTAGCCAGGTGGTATTGAACACGGCGACCGCCCTGCAGGTGCAGTTCGACGAGCGCCTACGCCGCCTGCGGCTGCGCCGCGGAGAGGTGCTGGTGACCACCCATGCCGACTCCGTGGTTCCCCGCCGGCCCTTCGTGGTCGCCGTGGCGCAAGGCGAGGTGGAGGCGCTGGGCACCCGCTTCAGCGTGCGCCAGGAAGAAGATCTCTGTCGGGTGGCGGTATTCGCCCATGCCGTGGAGTTGCGTCCACAGCAGGGCGCGGCGGTGCGCCTGGCCGCCGGGCAGCAGGCTTGGTTCGACCAGCGTGGCGTGCAGCGCATCGCCGCGGTAGACGAAGATGCCAGCCGCTGGACGCACGGCATGCTGGTGGCCCACGACCGGCCGCTGGCCGAGGTCCTGGGCGAACTCGGCCGCTATCGTCCCGGCCTGCTGCGCTGCGACCCCGCCGTGGCGGGATTGCGGGTGTCCGGCGCGCTGGCGCTGGACGATACGGACCAGGCGTTGCTGGCCTTGGAGCGCACCCTGCCGATCCGCATCACCCGCCGCACCCGCTTCTGGATTTCGGTCGCCGCACCCTGAGCCCTAGGTTGCGGAAAAAAAGTTCGTACGCCCTGAGCACTTTGCCGCGCTCGTCCGGGAGAGCAGGAGACACCCTCATGGGGAGAGGTGGCAGCTCGCGCCCGAGGCGCTCTAGAGGACGGCAACACGACATGGCAAAGACCACCTGGCAGCAGCCTGGCTCCCGACGCTTCACCCCGCTGATCCTGGCCGCCGCCCTGCAAGGCGGGCTGGCGACCGGCGCCGGACTGGCCCTGCTGCCGCGGGGGGGCCAGGCCCCCCCCCAGGCCCCGGGCGACCCGGTTTCGGGCGGCCCGGTGTACGAGGTGCGGGCGCGGGTAGCCCCCCCAGCCGGGGTCCAGTTGGTGTTCGACCCGACACCCCTGAGCGGACGCACCAGCCCGGGCCTGCAGGGTCGCTTCACCCTCGACCAGGGCTTCGAGCGTCTGCTGCGCGGCAGCGGCTATCGCTGGAGCGAAAGAGGCGCCGGCATCTACGCCCTGGAGGGTGGCAGCGCCGCGGCTGCGCTGGCGATGCCCGAAACCACTATCCAGGCCAGCGCCGAGGGGGGCGGTGCCGATGCCGGCTATCAGCGCCCGGTCAGCGCCAGCACCACGCGCCTGGGCCTGACCGATCGCCAGACGCCTCAGGCGATCACTACCCTGACCCGCGACCAGGTCGAGGATTTCCGCCTGCAGAGCATCAAGGAAGCCCTGCGCGCCGCCCCTTCGGTGACCGTCGAGCAGACCGAGAC
>CAUQPA010000069.1:0-11724 GCA_963519325.1 uncultured Pseudomonas sp.
GGAGCGGCCGACGGCGCGGGAACGGGCGCGACCCGGGCCGGCGCGGTACTGGCGACGCTCGCCGGCAGACCACCGGCACGCGGCGGGTCCACCAGCAGGGTGAATTCCCGCAACTGCTTGCCGCCCGGCTGCTCCAGCTGGACGATGAAGCCGAGATAGGGCTCGACGAGGGAGCGGCGGGAGGTGACCTCGATGTAGCTCCCCGCCGCGGTGCGCAGGTGGGGGGTAAACGTCAGATCGTTGAGAAACTGGGTACGGTCCACCCCGGCCTGGTCGAAGGCTTCGTTCGGCGCCAGGTGAATGCGAAAATCGGCGGCGTCGGTCTCGCCGAGGTTGACCAGCTCGATCCGCGCCCGCAGGGGCTCGTTGAGCGAAGACTGAAGCGTGATACCACCCAGGCCGAGCGCCAGCGCCGCTTGAGGAAGACTCGCCAGCGTGGCAGCCGACAGGATGAAAAGGGCAAGGGGACGGCGTTTCGCGACCATGGATACCGCTGCTTCAGGTATTCGTTGAAACCAGTGTTTTAGCGCGGTAGCTCACAAAAATCGCCCCCGCTACGCTGGAACGTAGCATCGATACCGACAGACGGCAAACCGCGGGCCAGCGAAGTCCACAGGCGGCGGGAAATGCGGTCCGGCGCCAGGCCCGATGCCAGACGCCTCGGTTTGCCCCCGCAGCGGCCCCAGGCCCCTTGAGCCCAACCGGGCGAGCCGCCAAACGGTGGTCAGCCGCGTTCGAGGTTCGCCAGGACGCGCTGGTGCACCTGCTGGCAGATGGCGATCTCCTCGTCGTCCAGGCCGCTCAGCAGTTCTTTGCGCAGGGCTTCGGCGATGGTCTCGATCTTCTCGATCAGCGGGCCAGCCTCCTGGGTCAGCATGATGCGCTTGGCGCGGCGGTCCTCGGTGACCGCCAGCCGCTTGACCAGTCCTTGCTTCTCCAGGCCATCCAGCAGGCGCGCCAGGGTCGGCCCCTCGATACTGATGCTCTGAGCCAGTTCGCGCTGGGTCGGCTGGACGCCCTTCATCCGCGCCAGGTTCAGCAACACCTGCCAGCGGGCCTGAGACAGCCCCAGGTGGCTCAAGCGGCGGTCTAGCTCTGCGCGCCAGGCACGGGAGACGTGAAAGATCTGGCGGCCGAACAGGTGTGGATCGGTAGTCATTCAGGCTAAACCTTATACTTGGATTTTCTCATTATTCTGGTTGTAGGCACGCCGGAGCAACCGCTGTGCCTCACTAGTCAGCCAATTCGGCCTGCAACGCCGCGCGCACGCAGTAGAGCGCACCGCTCGCCACGCGCCCCTCGAAACGAGGTGCGACCTGGGCTACGGGGGGCAATTCGCCCTCGTCCTCGAGGAAGGCGTCCTGGATTTCCGCGAGAAGATCCTCGGGCAGGTCCAGCGCCTGTTCCAGGGCGATCTGCTGCTGGGCGATGGCCTCGGCCAATAGTGCATAGACATTCTTTTCCGAGCAATTGAGCTGACGTGCGGCCTGCTCGGGCGTCATGCCGGCGCGGACCAGGGTTAGCACCTCGTGGCGCACGTCGGTGACGGGAGGCGGTGCGGCGTTGCCGTCGGTGAGGGCATCGAGGAAGGCCTGGCCGTAGCGCTCCAGCTTGCGCGCCCCGACGCCGCTGACGCGACTCATTTCGTCCAGCGAGCGCGGCTGGCTGCGCAGCATCTCCAGCAGGGTGGCGTCGGGGAAGATGACGTAGGGCGGTACCGAATGTTCCTCGGCCAGCTTGCGCCTCAGGGTTCGCAGGACCTCCCACAGCTCGCGCTCGTCGCTGCGCACCAGCTGGCTGGCCGCGCTGGCGGAGGAGCCGCCGCTGCTACCCCGCCCGCGCTGGGGCTTGGGATCGCGACGCAATTCGATGCGGACTTCGCCGCGCAGCAGGGGCCGGCAGCTTTCGGTCAGGCGCAGCCCGCCGTAGCCATCGACGTCCACCTCGGCCAGGCCGCGGGCGACCAGCTGCCGGAACAGGGTGCGCCACTCGTCTTCGCCACGTGCCTTGCCCAGCCCGAACACCGCCAGGCGCTGATGGCCGAGGCTGGTGATCTTCTCGGTCTCGCGCCCCAGCAGGATGTCGACCAGATGCCCTACCCCATAGCGCTGACCACTGCGGTAGATGGCCGACAGCGCCTGGCGGGCCGGCTCGGTGGCATCCCAAGTCTCGACGGTGTCGATGCAGTTGTCGCAATGCCCACAGGGCTGCGGCAGGTGCTCGTCGAAATAGGCCAGCAGGACCTGACGGCGGCAGCGGGTTTCTTCGCACAGCGCCAGCATGGCTTCGAGCTTGTGCCGCTCGATGCGCTTGTGGCGCTCGTCGCCTTCGGAGTTCTGCATCATCTGGCGCAGCAAGAGCACGTCCTGCAGCCCGTAGGCCATCCAGGCGTCCGCCGGCAGGCCATCGCGACCGGCACGGCCGGTTTCCTGGTAGTAGGCCTCGAGGCTCTTGGGTAGGTCGAGGTGGGCGACGAAGCGCACGTTGGGCTTGTCGATGCCCATGCCGAAGGCGATGGTGGCGACCATGATCAGCCCTTCCTCGTTGAGGAAGCGCTTCTGGTTGGCGGCGCGCACGTCGTTGGGCAGACCAGCGTGATAGGGCAAGGCCGGAAAACCCTGGCCGCTGAGCTGCTCGGCCACCTCCTCCACCTTCTTGCGCGACATGCAGTAGACGATGCCGGCATCGCCGCGGCGCTCGGCGAGGAAGGCCAGCAGCTGCTTGCGCGGCGCTTCCTTGGGCACGATGCGATAGAAGATGTTGGGCCGGTCGAAACTGGAAAGGAAGCGTTCGGCCTGCTCCAGGTGCAGCCGGGTGGCCATCTCTTCGCGGGTACGGGAATCCGCCGTGGCGGTGAGCGCCAGGCGCGGCACGCCGGGGAAATGCTCCGCCAGCTGGCCGAGCTGCATGTATTCCGGACGGAAGTCGTGCCCCCACTGGGACACGCAGTGGGCTTCGTCGATGGCGAACAGGGCGATCGGCAGGCGCTTGAGGAAGTCCAGCATACGCGGCTGGACCAGTCGCTCGGGCGCGAGATAGAGCAGCTTGATCTCGCCGCGCTCCAGCTGCGCGGCGACGGACCGCTGTTGTTCACCGGTCATGGTGGAGTTGAGCGCGGTAGCCGCCACCCCTAGCTCCAGGAGGGTAGCGACCTGGTCGTCCATCAGGGCGATCAGGGGCGAGACCACCACGGCCACGCCGGGCCGCAGCAGGGCCGGCACCTGGTAGCACAGGGACTTGCCGCCACCCGTGGGCATCAGCACCAGCGCATCGCCACCGCTGGCCACGCGCTCGATGATCCGGGCCTGGTTGCCACGGAACGCGTCGTAGCCGAAGACGTCTTTAAGGATGCGCAGCGCGGGTTCTGACATGAAGCCTCCTCGAATGGAAGCGCCATTATACGGATGCCGGGCTCGCTGCGGCGGTGCTTTTCCGTCGGCCGGGCCGTGGTGGCCAGGTTCGACGTGGTCCCGGCGCTCGTCTACAATTCCGGCCGTTCTGCCCTTTCGAATCCTTTCCGAGGTAAGTAGCCGATGTCCTTCGCCGAACAATTGACCCGTCTGCGCGATTTTCTCGATGCAGACGATCTGCACGAAGAAGCGCTCGACTACGTAGCCGCCCACGGCTACCTGACCGCCCTGTCCATCTGCCCGGAAGAGGTACCGGAACGCGAGTGGATCGACGCCCTCTTCGCCGAGCCGCCGCAGTATCGCGATGCCGCCCAGCAGGAAGACATCGAGCGCGCCCTGGTGCAGCTCAAGGCGCATATCCTGCGCATCCTTGGCAGCGATGAGGAGCTGGACCTGCCCTGCGACCTGGAGCTCGGCCCCGAGCCGGACGATTCCGAGCTGCGCGGTTGGTGCATCGGCTTCATGGAAGGCGTGTTCCTGCGCGAAGCCGTGTGGTTCGAAGACGCCGAGGACGAAGTCAGCGAGCTGCTGCTGCCGATCATGGTCGGTTCCGGCCTGTTCGACGAGCAGCCGGAATTCGCCGAGATCGCCCAGGACCGTCGCCTGGTGGACGACATGATGGTGCAGATCCCGGAATTGCTGACCCAGCTGTTCCTGCTCTGCCATTCGCCCGAAGAAAAGCCGGCGCTGCTCAAGCCGCGTCACTAAGCGATGGACGGAGCCACTCCCAGACCTCGCCAGAAGAAGGGCTGGGTCCGCTACCTGCTGCTGGGCCTTGGCTGGCTGAGCGTGGCCCTGGGCATCATCGGCGCCTTCCTGCCGCTGCTGCCCACCACGCCCTTCCTGCTGCTGGCCGCGGCCTGCTTCATGCGCAGCTCGGAGCGTTTCTACCTGTGGTTGATCAACCACAAATGGCTCGGCCCCTGGGTCAAGCCCTATCTGGAAGGCGACGGCATTCCACTCAAGGGCAAGGTCTACGCCATCGTCGCCATGTGGATCAGCGTGGGCTTTTCCTGCTGGCTGGTGCCCTACGTCTGGGCGCGGGTGGCCGCCTTCGTCAGCTGTGGCGCGGTGACCCTCTATCTGCTCAAGCAGAAGACGCGGCGCTAATCGACGCCTGACCTGCAAAAAGGGCGATCCGCGAGGATCGCCCTTTTTCATGGGGCCGTATCAGGCGGCGCACGCCATGGGGGTGGGTGGCGCCTGATCGGGGATGGTCGGCTCCCCCGGCTCGCCGGGCTGGATGGGCGCGGGATCGGGCTGGTCGGGCTCACCGCCGGCGCGGGGCGCGATGAGGGCCGCGAGTGATTCGTCGTTCTGGTGCTGATGGAGCGTGAAGCTGGGCATGGCGAGACTCCTCTGCTGACTCCCTTGGTAGAGTCGTGCGCGGCTCCGGTAATTCCCTAGTCGCGCGTTACCCCGCCGCCATGATTGCGTGCAAAGGTTTCCGCGCCCATGGCCGCGATCTGGCCCTCGATGAGCGCCTCGAAGGGCGCCAGCAGGGCATCGAAGCGGGCGGGTGCCTCCAGCACATTCAGCGCGGCCACTACCGCTTCTACGGTGGACAGGGCCTCCGGCGCCGGCGCCTTGCGCACCCGGTAGCGCGACGGTGGTCCGGGTGGCAGGGTGAGCCTGGGCAAGGCCGCCAGCGGCGGGTTGGCGTGCAGCAGCAGACGGGCCTTGCGCCAGGTACCGTCGGGTATCACCAGCAGCCGTTTCTCTTCTCCAGTCAGCGCAGGCGACAGCTGATCCACGGTGACCGCCTCAGGTCCAGGGAACAGCAGCCAGGATTCATGGCCATCGAGCCAGAGCGGGAGATCCGGGAAGTCCTCGCCGATCTCCAACTGGGCATTGACCAGCCCCAGGGCCGCCAGCCGCGCGGTATTGAGCGGATGGCGCCGCTCGCTGGGATGCTGCAGCAACAGCACCCGGGTACGGCTTTGCAGGCGAGGAATCAGGGCGCAGAGGCACAGCGACAGGGGGCGCTGGCAACGTGCGCAGGCGGGACGGGACATCGGGACTTCCGCGGCGGATGACGGCGGCGATCATACCGGATCGCCGTCCGGTAGCCGGCGAATCAGCGATTGAAGCGGGCGGTGAGATCGTGCAGGTAGTCGGCCATGCCTTCTAGCTCACGGCTGAGTTCCGATCCACGGCGGGCCTGGGCCGAGCTATGGTCGGACAACTCCGCGATACGGCTGATCTGGCGGTTGATGTCCTCGGAGACGTGGCTCTGCTCTTCCACCGCGGTGGCCATCTGCTGGCTCATGGCGGTAATGAGGCTGACCGACTCGCTGATGCCTTGCAGCGACTCGCGGACCGCTGCCGAATGACGCTCGCTCTGGCGCGAGGTCTCCTCGCCACGGCTGGCGGTGGCCACCGCGCGGTCGGCGTTGGCCTGCAGGTTGGCGATGATCTGGTGGATCTGCTCGGTGGATTCGCGGGTCCGCGAGGCCAGCGAGCGGACCTCGTCGGCCACCACGGCGAAGCCGCGACCGGCCTCCCCTGCCCGCGCCGCCTCGATGGCGGCATTGAGCGCCAGCAGGTTGGTCTGCTCGGCGATGGCGGTGATGACATCGGCGACGCTGCCGATGGTCTGGGTCGAACTGGCCAGTTCCCCCACGGCCTGGCCGATGTCGCTGACCGCCGCGCCAAGTTCACGCATGGAGGTCAGGCTCGCCTCGGCCTTGTCGCGCCCGGAATGGACCAGGCTTTCGGCATTGGCGGCGGCCTGGGCGGTTTCCTGGACGTTCTGCGAGACCTCGTGGATGGTGGAGGTCATCTGGGTGATGGCAGCGGCGGACTGGTCGGTCTCGTGGCGCTGCTGCTCCAGCAGCTCGGCTTCGGAATGGGCCAGCTGGGAGGATTCGCGCGCTTTCTGGCGCACGCTGTCGCCGACATCGGCCAGGCGGGTCAGCGCGGTCTGCAGCCGGGCGGACTCGCTGTGCAGGGCCAGGTCCAGGCGGGCTGGAGCGCCGACCTGATCACTGTAGGTGGGCGCGACGATGGCACTGGAGAACAGCTTGGGATGGTCGGCGAGGATGCGCTCGATGCTGGCGCGCTGCCGGTGCAGCTGATGGGCGCTGACCCCCAGCAGGGCGGCGATGATGGCCACGGTCTGCACCGGCTCGGCGAACACGAAGTGACCGCCGAGGATGACGCCACCGGCCACCACCGACGACCAGCAGGCGGCGATGGCACTGCCCAGGCGGCGCTTCAGGGCCAGCGGCGCCTGGCCGGCGTTGAGGCGGGCATAGAGTTCGCTGGCGCGGCGGATCTCGGCGGCGCTGGGCAGCGAGCGGACGGATTCGTAGCCGCTTACCCGGCCCTGCTCCAGGATGGGCGTGACATAGGCGCTGACCCAGTAGAAGTCGCCGTTCTTGCAGCGATTCTTGACGATGCCCATCCACGGCTTGCCCTCCTTGAGGGTCGCCCACATGTGGCCGAACACCGGCGGCGGCATGTCGGGATGGCGCACCAGGTTGTGCGGACTGCCGATCAGCTCCTCGCGGGTGTAGCCACTGATGGCGATGAACGCCTCGTTGCAGTAGGTGATGGTCCCCTGCAAATCGGTGGTGGAGATGAGTCGCTCTTCTTCCTTGAAGGTACGGCCATGTTGGGTGACCGGCAAATTCGTGCGCATCGCGGGTGCCTTATCTAGCTGGTTATCTACTCCATGCGGCATCGACCGGTTTAATGGTGGCCAACTGCCTGCACAGGCGATGACGGTAACCCCCTGGTTATCGTCATACTAACTATCGGCACGTTGCATCTGGGCTTTAAGGATGCGCTGAAAACTCTGGATCAGCGGCTCGCGCCCGCGTCCGCGGCGGGTGATGAGGGAGAACGGCGCCTGGTAGCCGAAGGTGGCCGGCTGCAGGGCCTTGAGGCGGCCCTGGTCGACCCAGGCATGGACATAGTGCTCCGGCAGGTAGCCGATATAGGCCCCGGAAAGGATCAGGATCAGTTGCGCCTCCATGCTCTCCACGGTGGCCGCACTCTCCTTGAAGCCGTGGCGGGCGAGTTCCGCCTGGCTCCAGTAGCCTCGCCGCACCATGCGCTGGCGGGTGATGACCTCGGCGGGAATGCGCCGCTCCTGGAACAGCGGGTGACGATCGCTGCAGTAGAGCCAGTGCTGCTCGCGGTACAGCGGCTGGTAGACCACGCCGTTCATGCGCGCGGAAAAGGCCCCCACGGCCAGATCCAGGCGGCCCTCCAGCACCCCGAGTTGCAACTCGTAGGGGCTGGTCACCGCCAGGTGCAGGTGGACGCCAGGGTAGTCGTGGGTGTAGCTGCCGATGACATCGGCCAGTGGCAAGGCCGGTTCACTGGAGAGCGAATCCAGCACGCCCAGGTTGAGGGTCCCGCTCAGCTCGCCCTTGAGGGTGGTGGCATAGCGTTCGAAGCCTTCGATCTCGCCGAGGATGCGCAGGGTTTCCTGGTGGAACAGCTCGCCCTTGCTGGTGAGGGCGAAGCCGCCGCGACCCCGATGGCAAAGAGTGACGCCAAGCTGCCCTTCCAGCTGACTCATATAGGTGCTGATGGCCGAGGTAGAGAGGTTCAGTTCCTGCTGGGCGGCGGCGAAACCCTGGTGGCGCACCACACAGGCGAACAGCTTGAGCAGGCGGATATCGTGGAGGGCATTGGCCATGACGGATTCCCGGGAGGACGGCCGGGCAGTCTAGCCATTAGTTCAGAAATCTCTGAAGTAATTTTTTGCCGGGGCCGATTCTTCGGTCGGGGTGGGCTTTGCACAATCGCTCCATCAGAACGATGAGGACGACCCGTGGAAAAGATCCTGCACCAGCCGCTGGGCGGCAACGAGATGCCGCGCTTCGGCGGCATCGCCAGCATGCTGCGGCTGCCCCACCTCGCCTCCGCCGCCGGGCTGGACGCGGCCTTCATCGGCATCCCACTGGACATCGGCACCTCGCTGCGCTCCGGCACCCGCTTCGGACCGCGACAGATCCGCAGCGAGTCGGTGATGATCCGGCCCTACAACATGGCCACCGGCGCGGCTCCCTTCGATTCGCTGAGCGTGGCCGACCTGGGTGACGTGGCCATCAACACCTTCAACCTGCTGGATACCGTGCGGCTGATCGAGGAGCATTACGACCGGGTGCTGGAGCACGACGTCATCCCCCTGACCCTGGGTGGCGACCACACCCTGACGCTGCCCATCCTGCGCGCCCTGAAGAAGAAATACGGTGCCGTCGGCCTGGTCCACGTGGATGCCCATGCCGACGTCAACGAGCACATGTTCGGCGAGAAGATCGCCCACGGCACCACCTTCCGCCGCGCCGTGGAAGAAGGACTGCTGGATTGCGACCGGGTGGTGCAGATCGGCCTGCGTGCCCAGGGCTACGCCGCCGACGATTTCGACTGGTGCCGCGAGCAGGGTTTCCGGGTGGTGCAGGCCGAGGAATGCTGGCATAAGTCACTGGCGCCACTGATGGCCGAGGTGCGCGAGCGGGTCGGCGGCGGGCCGGTGTACCTGTCCTACGACATCGACAGCATCGATCCGGCCTGGGCCCCAGGGACCGGTACCCCGGAGATCGGCGGCCTGACCACCATCCAGGCCCTGGAGATCATCCGCGGCTGTCGCGGCCTCAACCTGGTGGGTTGCGACCTGGTGGAGGTCTCGCCGCCCTACGACACCACCGGCAACACCGCCCTGCTCGGCGCCAACCTGCTCTACGAGATGCTCTGCGTGCTGCCGGGGGTGGCCTACCGCTGAGTCCCGAGAGCCTGTTCCTCGAGGTGCGGCGACCCGCCATGATGGTTGCCCACCCGCTGTCTTTTCGCTGCCGAACACCGGCGGACCGCCTGGGCCCGCCGACAACAAGAACGCAGGTCTGGCCTGCGTATAACCGTGTCGAGGCGTCATCCATGGATCATCCTGACGGCATAACCCGTATCGAAACCTTCGGCGTCGAGCAGATTCCCGCTCACGAGCGCAGTGCCACTCCGCTTGATCTGTTCCGCCTGATCTTCGGCGGTGCCAACACCTTCGCTACCGCCGTGCTCGGCAGCTTTCCGATCCTGTTCGGGCTGTCGTTCCAGGCCGGGGTGCTGGCCATCGTCGCCGGGGTACTCTGCGGTGCGCTGATCCTGGCGCCCATGGGGCTGTTCGGCGCCCTTAACGGCACCAACAATGCCGTCTCCTCCGGCGCGCACTTCGGCGTCCACGGCCGTATCGTCGGCTCCTTTCTCTCCCTGCTCACCGCCATCGCCTTCTTCTCGCTGTCGGTGTGGAGTTCCGGCGACGCCCTGGTGGGCGGCGCCCAGCGCCTGGTCGGCCTACCGGAGAACGCCCTGACCCTGGGCCTGGCCTATGGGCTGTTCGCCGTGCTGGTGTTGGCGGTGTGCCTCTATGGCTTCCGCTTCATGCTCTGGGTCAACAAGATCGCCGTTATCAGCGCCAGCCTGCTGTTCCTGCTCGGCATCCCGGCCTTCGCCGGCGGCTTCGACGCCGGCTATGCGGGCACCCTGCAACTGGGCCAGCCGGGCTTCTGGGCGGCCTTCGTCGGCGCCGCCCTGGTGGCCATGAGCAATCCGGTGTCCTTTGGCGCCTTCCTGGGCGACTGGTCGCGCTATATCCCCCGGGAGACGCCGCGGCTGCGCATCCTGCTGGCAGTGATCGCCGCCCAGGCCGCCACCCTCATCCCCTTCCTGTTCGGCCTGGCCACCGCCTCGCTGGTGGCGGTGCGCGCACCCGACTACATCGCGCAAAACAACTACGTGGGCGGCCTGCTGGCCATCGCCCCCACCTGGTATTTCCTGCCGGTCTGCCTGCTAGCGGTGATCGGTGGCCTCTCCACCGGGACCACGGCGCTCTATGGCACCGGGTTGGATCTTTCCAGCGTGCTGCCACGCCTGCTGACCCGGGTGCGGGCGACCCTGCTGATCGGCCTGGCAGCCATCGCCTTCATCTTCATCGGGCGCTTCAGTTTCAACCTGGTGCAGAGCGTCTCCACCTTCGCCGTGCTGATCGTGACCTGCACCAGCCCTTGGATGGTGATCATGATCCTCGGCCTGCTGGTGCGCCGTGGCTTCTACTGCCCGGACGACCTGCAGGTGTTCACCCGCGGCGAGCGCGGCGGGCGCTACTGGTTCCACCACGGCTGGAACTGGCGCGGCATGGGCGCCTGGATTCCCAGTGCCCTGCTCGGCCTGGCCTTCGTCAACCTGCCCGGCCAGTTCGTGGGGCCACTGGGTGAGCTGGCTGGCGGCATCGACCTGAGCCTGCCGCTCAGCCTGGGCAGCGCCGCCCTGCTCTACCTGGTATTGCTCCAGCTGTTTCCCGAGCCGGCCGCGGTCTATGGCCCGGCCGGAGCACGGCGGCCGCGGCGCCCGGCTGACGTCCCCCTGGAACGCGCCTCGGCTGCCTGACCATCCTGCGAGGAGAACACCTGCATGACCACCTGTGGCGAATTCCTGGTCCGCCAACTGGCCGCCTGGGGCGTGGATACCGTGTTCGGCATCCCCGGCGTGCATACCGTGGAGCTTTACCGCGGCCTGCCGGACAGTGGCATCCGCCACATCACCCCGCGCCACGAGCAGGGTGCCGGCTTCATGGCCGACGGCTATGCCCGCGCCAGCGGCCGGCCCGGGGTATGTTTCGTCATCAGCGGACCGGGACTGACCAACATCCTCACCGCCATGGCCCAGGCCTACGCCGATTCGGTGCCCATGCTGGTGATCTCCAGCGTCAACGAACGCGCCCGTCTCGGCCATGGTGCCGGCTATCTGCACGAGCTGCCCGGACAGCGCAACCTGACCGCCAGGGTCACCGCCTTCAGCCATACCCTGCTCGACGTCGATGGCCTGCCGGCGGTGCTGGCCCGGGCCTTCGCCGTGTTCGAGGGCGAGCGGCCCCGACCGGTGCACCTGGAGCTACCGCTGGACATCATCACCGCCGCAGCCGACCACCTCGCCCTGGCGCCGCGGCCCGTGCTGGCGCGCCCGGAACCGGCCGCTGCCCTGCTCGACCGCGCCGCCGCACGCCTGAGCAGCGCCGAGCGCCCCCTGCTGCTGATTGGCGGCGGCTGTCAAGGCGCAGCGGCGGAAGTCCAAGCCCTGGCCGCCGCGCTGGATGCCCCCACCGCTACCACCATCAATGCCAAGGGGTTGCTCCCGCCCGGTCATCCCCTGGCGCTGGGCAGCAACCAGGCGCTGCCGCCGGTGCGCGAGCTGGCGCGGGCGGCGGACGTCATCCTGGCCGTGGGTACCGAACTGGGCGAGACCGACTACGACGTGGTCTTCGATGGCGGCTTCCGCATCGAAGGCGACCTGATCCGCATCGACCTGGACC
>CAUQPA010000070.1:0-11685 GCA_963519325.1 uncultured Pseudomonas sp.
TCGCCCTCGCCTCTTTGCAGGGCCGGCAGCAAGTCTTCCTTGGCCTTGGGGACGAACACCAGGCGCAGCGGCCGTCCGCCCGGCTGGTGCTGCAGGTAACGGGCGAAGGCCTGCAGCCGGCGATATTCGACGCCCAGCGCCTGGCCATTCCATTCGCCGGAGCTGTGGCGACTCTGGTTGACCAGCACGCGCAACTCGCCGGCGCGCTCGATGGCGGTCAGGTCGCGCGCCGCGACATGGCGCGGCGCCTCGGGTGGCAGGGCGCCGAGCCGCGCCTGGGCGGAGCAGGCGAGCAGGCAGCCAACAAGGACAAGGGTGAATCGAAACGGCATCCAGGACTCCTGACCTGGCCGGGACGACGCCGATAGCACCCGGACTATGGATAGAATGAAAGGACTAGAGTTCGTAGAAGGTCCGCACCATGCAATTGATCGACATCGGCGTCAACCTCACCCACCCCAGTCTGCTCAAGGAGGTGGACGCGGTGATCGAGCGGGCCCAGGCGGCCGGCGTGGTGCAACTGGTGCTCACCGGCACCACCCTGGAAGACAGCGAGAACGCCCTGAATCTCTGCCTGCGCCTGGACGCGGGCGAGGCGCTGTTCAGCACCGCCGGCGTCCATCCCCACGAAGCCTCGACCTGGAACGCGGCCGCCGCCAGGACCCTGCGCGACCTGGCCAGCCAGCCCAAGGTCCGCGCCCTGGGCGAATGCGGCCTGGACTTCAATCGCGACTTCACCCCGCGGCCGCAGCAGGAGCGCTGCTTCGAGGAACAACTGGCACTGGCCGCCGAATTGCGCCGCCCGGTGTTCCTCCACGAGCGCGACGCCAGCGAGCGGATGCTGGCGATCCTGCGCGACTATCGCGACCACCTGCCGGCCGCCGTGGTGCACTGCTTCACCGGCGAGCGCAAGGCGCTCTATGGCTACCTGGATCTGGACCTGCACCTGGGCATCACCGGCTGGATCTGCGACGAACGCCGCGGCCTGCACCTGCACGAGCTGGTCGGCCAGATCCCGGTCGGCCGGCTGATGCTGGAGACCGACGCCCCCTACCTGCTGCCGCGCACCCTCAGGCCCAAGCCGCGCCATGGCCACAACGAGCCGGCCTTCCTGCCGGAGATCCTGCGCACCGTGGCGCGCCTGCGCAACGAAACGCCCGAGCAGACCGCCCTGCACACCACCGCCACCGCCCGCGCCTTCTTCGGGCTGCCGGAAGTGCGCCTGCCAGAGCGGAGCGAGGAGTTCGACTAGCGCCGAGGCGCGGTCGCGCTAAAGTCGAGGCGACAAACGCCGTTAACCTCTGGGCTCGTTCCGCGGCGTCGCGCCCCTCCCTGCAGGACGTTGACGCCAGTCAAGATCCGGGTTGCCTCGGCCTGTCAGGCTGGACGGCCCCGCCGACTGGATGCCCCCTATGTTCGCCTGGCTGCGCGATATCTCCCTCAAGTACAAATTCTGGGCGGTCAATGCCGTCGCCTTCGTCACCAGCCTCTTGCTGGTGCTGTTCGCCATGCAGCTGGAAGTCTCGGGTCGCGCCGAGCAGCTCAAGGCGGTCAGGACCGCCCTGGGTGAGACGGCCGCCCACCTGAGCGCCCCGACCTTCACTGAGGTCTTCCTGGCCCGGGCGCCGGAATACGCCCTGGCCGTGGGCGTGCTGATGCTGGTGCTGCTGGTGGCCTCGCAGCTGCTGATCCGCTTCATCCTCGGCAACCTGCAACGCCTCAAGGACACCATGCTGCGGGTGGAACGCGACGGCGACCTCACCGCTCGGGTCGAGGTGCGTGGCCGCGACGAGGTCGGGCAGATGACCCAGGCCTTCAACGCCATGCAGGACAGCTACACCCGCGTCGTCGGCACCGTGGCCGCCAGCGCCGCGCGCCTGGACGAAGGCGCCGGCCGCCTGGCCAGCGGCATGCAGGGCGTCCGCGGCGGCATGCACGACCAGCAGCACGAGACCGACCAGGCCGCCACGGCGATCAACGAGATGAGCGCCACCGTGCAGCAGATCGCCGAGCACGCCGCCGGTACCCGCGACCAGTCCCAGGAAGCCGACCGCCTGGCCGGTGCCGGTCAGCAGGCGGTGGACCTGGTCAGCCACTCCATCGCCGACCTGTCGCAGGGCGTGCAGCAGACCGCGGTGATGATCCAAGAGCTGGCCGAGAACAGCGAACGCATCACCAGCGTGGTCAACGTCATCCACGGCATCGCCGAGCAGACCAACCTGCTGGCGCTCAACGCCGCCATCGAAGCCGCCCGCGCCGGCGAGGCCGGCCGTGGCTTCGCCGTGGTGGCCGACGAAGTACGCAACCTGGCCAAGCGCGTCCAGGGCTCCACCGACGAGATCACCCGCATGGTCGACGGCCTCCAGGCCGGCACCCGCGATGCCGTGGAATTCATGCGCGAGAGTTCGCTCAAGGCCGACGACTGCGTGGTCCAAGCCGGCGCCGCCGGGCAGGCCCTGGCCGACATCACCGCCGCGGTGACCCTGATGCGTGACAGCAACACCCAGATCGCCGTGGCCGCGGAACAGCAGGCCCAGGTGGCGGAAGAGATGAGCAGGTCGGTGGTAGGCATCCGCGATGTCACAGAAAGGACCATGCTGCTCACGCAAGACTCGGCCAGTACCAGTACCGAACTGGCTGCCTTGGCCGGCACCCTGAACCAGGCGATCCGCCAGTTGCGCCTATAGGCTCCATAGCGAGAGCGCATTCGCGCGGTTGCCCGACAGGCGGCAAGATGCCCGCACCTTTCCGGAGACCCGTCATGCGCTCGGTCACTACCCTCACCTCCGTCGTCCTGCTGCTGCTCGGCCTCGGCTGCATCGCCCAGGCCCTGGGCAGCCCCCATCCCCAGGCGTTGATCCTCGGCGCCCTGGCCTGCCTGGTGGCCTTCGCCCTGCAGGAACCCGCGGTGCTTCCCGCACCTCAGTCGCTGCGCGCCTGACCACCGCGCAACCGGTGGCCCAGCGACCTGAGCAGGCGCGCCAGGGTGGCCGGGTCCTGAGGTCGACCGGCATAGCGTTGCGCCTGGAATTCCCGGGCAAAGTCCCCGATCGCCTCACGCGCCGCGGGTAGTTCGGCCATGGCCCGCGCGGCGAAGGTGCCGGCCGGCTCGCCTTGGCGGCGGACTATCCCCTGACGCGCCAGCAGTCGTTCGAACTGGGCGAAGCGCGCCAGCAGTGGATCCCGTTGCCGCTGCCACGGCTTGAGCACCAGCAGCGCCATCACCCCGAGTATCGCCAGCACCACCCCAGCCAAGATCAGCCCCAGGCGTTGCAGCGAGCCCTCCCCCAGCAGGCGCTTGAACACCTCGCCCTGGGTGTCCTCCTGATAGTTGAGCACCCAGCGCTGCCAGCCGTAATTGACCCTGTCCCAGCCCAGTCGCAGGGTGTTGAGCCAGGCGAGATTTCGGTAGCGATTGGCGGCGAAGGGATCCCCAGCGAGGAATTCATTGGCCGTGCCCTGGGCCGCCAGGGCTTCCTGCAGCCCGCGCTCGACCCGCTCGGGCGCCACCTGGGCGGTGGGATCGGCGCTGATCCAGCCGCGCCCCGGCAGCCAGTATTCCACCCAGGCATGGGCATCGAATTGCTGCACCAGCAGGTAGCCGCCGGCCGCGTTGAATTCACCACCCTGGTAGCCCGCCACCACCCGCGCCGGGATGCCCGCCACCCGCAGCGCGAAGGTCATGGCGACGGCATAGTGGGCGCAGAAGCCGCGGCGGTTGTCGAACAGGAAGGCGTCGATGGCATCGACGCTCGCGGTGGGCGGTTGCAGGGTGTAGACGAAGGGCTGCTGGCGGAAATAGGCCAGGATCGCCGCGGCCAGGGCCTCCGGCGTCGGATGGCGCGTCTTGAGCTGGGCGACCCAGGCGCGGGTACGGGGTTCGCCGCCACTGGGGAGCTGCAGGGCGCGGCGCTGGCTGGAGGCGGACAGCCGACCGGGCTCGCGCAGCGCCTGGGGCCAACTGGTCGCCCGATAGCGCAGCGCCTGGTCCACCGGGCGCCGGCGCTGCAGGTGGAAGTCACTGGCCAGGCGCACGTCGCGCTGGTCGCTGCGCGCCACGTCCAGCCCATAGAGCCAGGGCCGCCCGCTGGGCTCCATGATCACCTGGTAGTCCAGGCTCGGCCCACTGGGCGTCCAGCCGGGCTCCGGACTCCAGGCCGTGTCCGGATCGACCGACCAGCGTGCGCCATCGAAGCGCTCGTAGGTGGTGGCGCGCCAGTAGAGGTCGCGCTGCGCCGGTCGTTCGCCGGCGAAGCTGACGCGGAACACCCGCTCGGCGGACTGCGAGAGCTGGGCGATCTCCCCCGGCGCCATGCTCTCGCCCAACCCGGTACGCGCCTGGTCGCCCGGCTGGGGCAGCGACCACAGCGGACCGATCCGCGGGAACACCAGGAACAGCAGCAGCATCAGTGGTACCGCCTGCAACAGCAGGGTGCCGGCCACCTTTAGCGTCGCCAGCGGGCGGCTGGCCAGGGCGCTCTGCTGCAGGCCGATCAGCGCCGCCACCAGGGCGGTCACCGGCAACAGGCTGTAGAGGGCGGCGAGCAGGCCGTCCTCGAACAGGTAGGCGATCACCACGGCGAAGAAACCCAGGTAGATCACCACCAGGGCGTCGCGGCGACTGTGCATCTCGATCAGCTTGAGGGCGAAGGTCACCAGCAGCAGCACGGCGCCGGCATCCAGGCCGATGAAGGAGCCGCGCGACAGCCAGATGCCGCCCATGGCCAGCAGCAGCAACCCGCCTTTCTCGATCCGCGTGGGCGCCCGGACCCGCATGCGGAACAGCAGTACCCGCCAGCCGGCGCAGAAGGCCCAGAGCAGCCCGACCCAGGGCGGCAGGTGGGTGAGGTGCGGCAGGATCACCAGCGCCTGGGCCACCAGCAGCCAGATCAGGGCGATACGGGGGATGGGTTGCGGGAGGCTGGCGCTCATACCGGGCGCCCGAACAGGGCCAGGGCCTGGAGCGCCGCGTCGCGCTGGTTTTCCCCGGTCGCCGGCGCCAGCTCCTGGCCGGGCAGCCGCAAGCCGAAGCGCAACTGGCGGGTGCTGGCGTCCAGTACCGCCTGGCACAGCCAGGACAGCCGCGTCTCGGTATCGCCGTCGAGCACGCTGAAATCCAGCCAGAGCTCGCTGCCGGCCAGGGCGGTGAAGTCCTTCACCAGCAGGCCCTGGCCGCGGGAAAAGGCCTTCCAGTCCAGCCGCCGCCGCGAATCCCCCGGCTGATAAGCCCGCAAGCCCTGGAAATCATCGGCGCCCTGCCCCGCCTGGCGCTGGCCTTCCTCGCCGCCGCTGTCCTCGCCACTGCGCGGCGGTGGCGCCGCCTCCAGCGGACGCGGATAGACCAGGCCGCGTACGTCCAGGTCCAGCCAGCTCCAGGCGACGAACAGGCCCAGGGGAAAGCGGCTCTCCACCCGCAGGCGCTCGGGCCTGAGCCAGCCCCGGGTCGGCGCGGGATGGAAGACCTGCAGGGCGACCGTCTCGCCCGCCGGGACATCGCTGACCACCAGGGGCTCGCCGCGCCACCCCAGGGCGATGGCCTGGTGCGCGCGCCGGTCGCTTTCCAGGCGCAGGCGAAAGCCGGCTACCTCCCCGGCGAACACCGGGCTGGCGTCGCCACCGGCCAGTTGCAGGCCGGCCAGGTTGCGATAGGTGTGCAGCATGGCCACCAGCGCCAGGGAAAACAGCAGGAAGGTCAGCCCATAGGCCAGGCTGTTCTGGTAGTTGATGCCGGCCAGCAGCATCAGCAGCAAGGCCACGGCGAAGGCCGCGCCCTGGCGGGTGGGCAGGATGAAGATCCTTCGCTGATCGAGGGTGATGCGATTGGCCGGCGGTATCCGTCGCGCCAGCCAGCCGTCTCGATAGCGCTGCCAGGCGCTGCCGGTCACAGCGCCGGGACTTCGCGCAGCAGCCACTGCACCAGGGCGCCGCCACCGTGCCCGGCCGGATCGGCGATGTCGCGCAGGCGATGCCCCGCCACCGCCGGCAGCACCGTCTGGACATCCTCGGGCAGCACGTGGTCGCGACCGGCCAGCAAGGCCCAGGCCCGCGCCGCCGCCAGCAGCGCCAGGCTGCCGCGGGGTGACAGCCCGAGGGCGAAGGACGCCTGGGTGCGGGTCGCCTCCACCAGGCGCAGCACGTAGTCCACCACCGCGTCGCTGGCATGGATGCGCGGCACCTCTGCCTGGATCAGCCGCAGCTGGGCATGATCCAGCAGCGGCTCCAGCCGCGGCAGCTGCTCGCGGCCGGAGCCGCCGAGCAACAGGGCGCGCTCGGCGGCCCGGCCCGGATAACCGAGCGACAGGCGCATCAGGAAGCGGTCGAGCTGGGACTCCGGCAAGGCGAAGGTGCCGCCCTGGGAGACCGGATTCTGGGTGGCGATGACGAAGAAGGGCTCGGGCAGCGGCCGGGTGGCACCCTCGATGGTCACCTGCCCCTCTTCCATGGCCTCGAGCAGCGCACTCTGGCTCTTGGGCGTGGCTCTATTGATCTCGTCGGCCAGTAGCAACTCGGCGAACACCGGCCCGGGATGGAAGACGAACTGGCCGCTGTCGCGATCGAACACCGAGGTGCCGAGGATATCGCCGGGCAGGAGATCGGAGGTGAACTGGATGCGCTGGAAGGACAGCCCCAGCACCCTGGCCAGGGCATGGCTGAGGGTGGTCTTGCCCATGCCGGGCAGGTCCTCGATCAGCAGGTGCCCCCGTGCCAGCAGGCAGGCCAACGCCAGCCTGACCTGGGTTTCCTTGCCCAACAAAACGCCGTCTACCGCCTTGAGACAGGCGTTCAACCTATCGTGCATGCCCTGAGGTCTCTCGCCTTGCGCCGGCGCGAGAAGACGCCGGCTTGCAGATCGAGAATAGCAGCACCTTCGGCCGGCGAGCGCCGCCCGAGAGGTTTGCCGCTTATTTCAGGGTAGCGAGGATCTCTTCCACGGCGCGCGCCGGATCGGCGGCGCGGGCGATGGGACGCCCGATCACCAGGTAGTCGGAGCCGGCATCCAGGGCTTGGCGTGGGGTGAGGATGCGGCGCTGGTCGTCCAGGGCACTGCCGGCCGGGCGGATGCCGGGGGTGACCAGTTGCAGCGCCGGCTGCGCGGCCTTGAGCGCCGGCGCCTCCTGGGCCGAGCACACCAGGCCGTCGAGACCGGCACGCGCGGCCAGGCCGGCCAGGCGCAGGACCTGCTCCTGGGGATCCACGTCCAGGCCGATGTCGGCTAGGTCCTCGCGCTCCATGCTGGTCAGCACGGTCACGCCGATCAGCAGCGGCTTGGGCCCGTTGAAGGCTTCCAGGGTCTCGCGACAGGCGGTCATCATGCGCAGGCCGCCCGAGCAGTGGACGTTGACCATCCAGACGCCCATTTCCGCCGCAGCCTTGACCGCCATGGCGGTGGTGTTGGGAATGTCGTGGAATTTCAGGTCGAGGAAGACCTCGAAGCCACGTTTACGCAGCGCCTCCACCACACCGGCGGCGCTGGCGGTGAACAGCTCCTTGCCGACCTTGACCCGGCAGGTGGCGGGGTCGAGCCGGTCGGCCAGCGCCAGGGCGGCGGACGACGAGGGGAAATCCAGGGCGACGATGATGGGAGACTGGCAGGCGGACATGGGGGCTCTCGGCAAAACGGCAAAGGCCGGCATTTTCGCAGAAAAGCGCCGCGCGGGCACTTGTCGACTGTCCGGCAGGGCCCCGGCGCGGCTGCCCGCCCGGGGCGGTGCCGCCTCAACCCGGCTTGAGCAGTTGCTCGCGTAGCCAGTTGCCCGCCGGCCCCAAGGGCTGCCGGCGTGACCAGATCACATCCACCGCCACCCGCCGGGGCCAGCCCGGTACGGCCAGCTCCACCAGGCGGCCCTGGCCGAAGGTCGCCACCAGCCAGAGCGGCAACTCGGCCCAGCCGAAGCCTTGCACGGCCATGTCCAGCAGCAGCAGATAGTCCGGCGCCGACCAGCAGCGCCCACGGGTATCCGGCAGATGGCACACCTGCTGCTGCGACTCGGTCACGGTGCTCAGGCGCAGCAGTCGATGGGGCGCGAGTTCGGCGGGGGTAACGGTCGGCAAGGCCGCCAGCGGATGATCGGCAGCAACATACAGCCCGAAGGTGACCAGCCCATCCAGGGTCGCGGCCTCGATGCCGGGCGGATAGGGCGGCTGCGCCGCCAGCAGGCCGAGATCCGCCCGCCCCTGCACCAGGCTGAGCACATCGGCATCCTCGGCGATCAGGCATTCGAACTCGAGATCCGGATAGCGCTGGTCCAGCTCGGTCAGCAAGGCCTCGTAGCGGGTGGGCTGATAGGTATCGGAGATCACCAGGGTCAATCTCGGCTCCACGCCCGCCGCCAGCTGGGTCGCGCGGCTGGCCAAGCGGTCGTGGGCCGAGAGCACGGCGTGGGCCTGGTCGAGCAACTGTTCACCCGCGGCCGTGAGCTGCGGATAGCGGCCCTGTCGCTCGAAGAGCACCAACCCCAGCTCGTCTTCCAGGCGGGCGATGCTCTCGCTGATGCTGGATTGCCGCTTGCCCAACGTCCGCGCCGCGGCGCTGAAGGAGCCGGCAGCGGCGGCTTCGACGAAGGCTTCCAGGGCCTCGGCATTGGGATACATATCGGCTCAGCCTATGGAATCCACTTTGATACCCCCAGCTTAACCGATGAGACTGCAGGCCTGTCCATTAAGGAGACGCCTTATGTCCCTCTCGCTCACCCAGCGTTCCGCCAGTGCCCGATTGCTGCACGCGCTGCTCTTCGAAGGCCTTGCCGTGTTGATCGCCACCCCGAGCCTGGCGTGGTTGATGGAGCGCTCTCTGGCCCACATGGGCGCGCTCACCGCCGCCTTTTCCGCCATAGCCATGATCTGGAACCTGCTGTTCAACCTGGGCTTCGATAGGTTGCAGCAGCGCCTGGGCTTCAATCGCGGACTGGGCGCGCGCCTGCTGCATGCGCTGGGCTTCGAAGGCGGCTTGATCGTGTTGCTAGTGCCCTTGGCCGCCTGGTGGCTGTCCATCGACCTGTGGCAGGCGCTGTTGCTGGACCTGGGGCTGATCCTGTTCTTCCTGCCCTACACTCTGGCCTTCAACTGGCTCTATGATCTGGGTTACGCCGCCTGGCTGAAGCGCACGAATAACCCGTGCCAGGCGCACTGATAAGCCCTGGCGTGGTCGAACGATCATAGCCACTCAAGGAGAAGACAGATGCCCTGGTACGCCTGGTTGATCCTGCTGATCGCCGCGGGCTCCGTGGTCGGCAGCCTACTCATGCTCAAGGACACGGCCCGCAAGGTGCCCCTGACCGACGAGCAGAAAGACAAGATCCGGCAACGCAATGCCGAGATGGACGCCAAGGAGGCCCAGGACCGCTAGCAAGGCGCCCGGGCTCCCGTTGAAGAGGCCCCGCCACACTTCGTGTGGCGGGGCCTCGTGCCGTCAGGACTCCAGTGGTGCCTTGGTATTGACGTACTCCGGTACCTTGGCCAGCGGCAGGCTGCGTACCTGCACGCGGCTCGGCCCCTGGCGCTTGGGCAGCGGCTCCAGGCGTTGCACCTGCCCGCTCTCCAGCGCCCTTTCGATGGCCGCCAGTACCCGGACGTCCCGCCAGCCCTCCTCTCCGTCCATTTCCGGTTGGCGATCCTCGAGGATGCAGTCGGAAAAATAGGCCGTCTCGCCGCCCAAATGATCCACCACCGGCGCCTTGAATTCCTGGGTCTCGCCAGCCACCGTCAGGCGATAGCCGATAGCGACGCCTTCACCGAAACCGAAGCACGGCGAAGCCTCGATCTCCCCCTCGCTGCCCACCAGCTGGAAGCGCTCGGTATTGGGTCCGCTGAAGCTGACGGTGAAGCTGGCCAGTCGCTCCTCGGGGAAGCGCAAGGTCACGGTCACGGCATCCCAGGTGGTGATGTCGCGCCCGGGTGTCTGCACCCCCATGGCACTGACTTCGATGGGCTCGTCACCGAAGAGCGACCGCACGGCATTGAGTGGATAGGGCCCCATGTCGGTAACGGGACCCGCCCAGAAGCCGCTCTGGGCTCGGTGGTTGGCCGTGTCGACCGGCTGGGTAAAGGTCGAGGTGAACAGCCGTGGATCACCGATCTCGCCGTTGCGCACCCGCTCGATCATTTCTACCGTACCCGGCTCGCAATGCAGCCGATAGGCGATCATCAACTTGGCCCCGGAACGCTCGGCTGCCGCATTGATCGCCTGGCACTCTTCCTCGCTGATCGCCATTGGCTTTTCCAGCAGCACATGGATACCGGCTTCCAGCGCCGGGACCGCGAATTCCAGATGGCGGAAGTTGGGCGTCGCCAGGTAGATGGCATCGATCTCCCCGGAGGTCAGCAGGATCGGGAATTCCTCGTAGGAGTAACTCTTGAGGCCGTACTTGGCCGCCAGGTCTCGCGCCTTGATCGAATCGCCGGTGACCAGCGCGGTCATCTCGGAGTTGTCGGTCTGGCCGACCCCGGGCATGAAGGCGCCCTGGGAAATCCAACCGCCGCCTACCACCGCATAACGAATCTTGCCTGTCGCACTGGGCATGGAACACTCCCGAATTCAGGCAGACGACACGTCCGCCACCTGAACTGTCGGCAAGCGCCGAGGGCATGAAGTTCCGAACCCCGGGAGTCCGCCGCGGCTTCGCGCGCCCCTGGGACTAGCGGCGAAAGCGCAACTCGACTTCCGCTCCCTCGAAGTCGTCGCTGCGATCCCGGCTGATCACCCGCCCGCCCAGTTCGAAACGACCAGGGTCGTCTTCCTTACGAAACAGCTGCGGCAGCAGGTTGGCGTCGGCCACGGCGTTCTCGGCTTTCCCGGGCGCGGCACGATGGGATGCCAGCGCCTGCGGCGGCGTGGCCTCACCGGGCACGCTGAGGTCGAGAGGATGAGCAGGGACCGGTGGCGCCTTAGCCGCCGCCGGTTTCCGGAGCTGGCTGTTCTTCGCCAGATCCTGCTTCTTCGGCGGCGGCGCCGGCAACACGAAGGCCTTGGCCGGCAAGGGATCCAGGCGCAGGGCGCGCAAGTCGGCGGCGCTGCCTTGAGGGGCACTGGCGACTGGCGGGGCCGGGGTCACAGGCGCAGGTGCAGGATTCGCCTGGGTCGTCTTCGGCGGCGCGTCCTGGTCGCAACCCGCCAGCAACAGGAGGGTTGCCGTCGCCCAAACCGCCAGGTATCCACGCATAGGTCACTACCCCGCAAGGCACCGCGCCCGCAAAGCAATGGCCGGCGCGGCAGGATCTGTCCCTACAACCGACCCTTCCGTCCTGAAACGGGTTCCGGAGGGGCCGCTAGGCGGCCAGGGTTTCCTGGCAGAGCTGACGAGCGAGCAGGCCGAGGGTCATCAGCGCCCGCTGGGCATCCCGGCCCCAGGGCAGCCCGCAGTTGAGGCGAATGCAGTGGTTGAACTGGTCGGTGTTGCTGAAGATCATGCCCGGCGCGATGCTCACGCCCTGATCCAGCGCCCGCTGGTGCAGCAGGCGCGTATCCACCCGTACCGGCAGGCTGACCCAGAGGATGAAGCCGCCGTTGGGCCGGCTCATCTGGGTGCCCTCGGGGAAATGCTCCTGGATCGCCAGCTGGAAGGCGGTCATGTTGCGCCGGTATTCCTGGCGGATGGCGCGCAGGTGGCGGTCATAGCCGCCGTTCTCCAGGTAGGCGCGAGATGAACCAGGCGGAGATAGATATCCTCGCCGCCGAAGTCGGCCTGC
>CAUQPA010000071.1:0-11668 GCA_963519325.1 uncultured Pseudomonas sp.
CCGGTGAAGTGCGAGCCGTGCGGGCCGCGGCGGTTGCTTGATTCGTAGGGCTGCATCCGCTGCAGGGTTGCTACCTGGCTTTCCAGCCGGGCGATGTAGGCACGCATCTGGAATGGTGCGTCGTCCTTGCCAAGGGACTCACCAGTGGCGGCATCGACGAAACCGGCACCGTCACAGGCCGCGCACTCGACGTCATAGAACAGCGGCTTCACGACTCCTCGCCCGTGACATGTCACGCAACGCGAAATCGGCTTCACCTTCCGGTTGAGGTCAGGCCCGTGCTGCTTGCGCATTGGACCTCCGGTCGATCTCCTTCTGAATCTCCTCGCGCTCGCCCAGGGCGCGTGACATGTCACGTTCGGCTTTCTCCCGGCCTGCGCGGTTGACGCTAGAGCGGTCCTTCCAGATGCGGCCGCCGAGGCGAGAGCCAGGGCGCCGGGCCGCCTGGTAGCCGCGGCAGGCTTGGGCGGTGCTGGCGGCGTTCGTGTACAGCTCCTGCAGCACCATCCGGCGCCGGCGCAGATCCTCATCGGTGGCATCGGCCAGGCGCTGGGCGGCGAGAGCATCCATCTCGGCGATCACTGCGGCGGCGTCATCGGGCGCTGCCTGGCGGGCTTCGTCGTGGTGGCTGAAGAAGACGACCAGCGAGTGGCCGAGAATCTGCCGGGCAAGGCCGGCCAGATCGTGTGCGGGGTGGTTCATGCCGACAACTCCTCAATCTCAACCGATACCGTCCCGCCGGCAGTCACCGGGCCGCGGACAATGCGCAGGTCATCGATCTGGCTGTCGTCGATCCAGGCCCCGCCATGGGTGAGCGCGTCGAGCAGGCCCTTGAGCATGTTGTCCAAGTCGCGCTGGCGACGATCCGGCGGGCAGGCAGTGATGACCACCTGAAGGCGCCCTTCCCTACGGGCCAACCTGGCCACAGCGCATAGCTGCGTGACGGCGCGGGTGTACTGCCGGCCCTTCTCGCTGATCAGGGTCTTGGCGCCGACCCTCCGGTAGTAGGTGTTGTTGCTCGGCGGCCACGGCAGGACTATTCCGGTCATGCGGCACCTACTTCGGCCAGCAGGCCGTGGCAGCGCTGCAGCAGCTCGTCCTGGCTGCCATAGCGATCCTCGAAGCGGCGCTTCCAGGGGTGGACGGCGATCAGGCCGGGGATACCGGTACCGTCCTGGTGGTGGCCAGCGCACAGCGGCAGCACACGCAGGTGGGCGCCGGGCCGGGTGCGGCCGTCGATGTGGTGGATGCTCACGACCGGGTTCAGGCGGCCATCCATACGGCAGGCGATGCAGCCCAGAGCGGCCAGGGCGGTGTGGAAGCGCTTCTCGGCGGCGCTGGGGGTCTTGCCCTTCATAGGTCGCGGCCCTCCCCATCACCCAGCCAGTCGCCAGCAGGTCGGCGTGCTGCCGGGGCGGCGCGCTTCACCGGCGCGGCCAACTCGTGCTCGCGCACGTGGATGTAGGCCTCGGTGTGCTGGACCTTGGGGTCCATGCCAGTGCCGCGGCTGAAACCCTGGTCATAGGCCAGGCGGCGGGCGTCGTCGTATTCCTCCTGAGTGAACATCATGCCGGCACCGCCTGGGACTTCTGGCGAACCGGGGCGGCATCACCCTGCAGCGGCATGAAGAACCGAACCGGCGCATGGCCCGAAAGGCCAGCCGGGATAGACGAGTGACCGAAAAAGTAGAGATCTTCAGCAGCAACACAGCGCTCTCCTCGCTTGCTGTGCAGGATGGTTCCCTTCGGCCAAAGGCGTTCGATCTCAACCACGCTGCCAGCGGGGACGACGTCGACCTGAGTGGTGATGAGTGCCAGATCACCCGGCTTGAAGTTGTGATTCATGCTACGTCGGCCTCCGGCCAGATGATGCGAGCCGAGGTCAGCGCCTCGTCGCGGTTGATTTGGGCGCCAACCATTGCAAAGGGCGGGCGATTGGGGAGCAGGACCATCCAGCAGGCCTTCACGAGCGACGACCCAGCGCGGCGCGCATCTTGGCCAGCTCGGACTGGACGGTTTCTGGCTTGGCCGGCGTGGACACCTCGGCAGGCAGCGCCTTGGGGATCTCGCGCAGCGGCTGGCCGGCGGCGATCATGCGGCAGGCGATCGAGTAGTTGCGCTCGAACAGCTTGCGGCCGGCGTCTTCGTTCAGGCGGAACAGGTTGCTCAGCCCGGCCTCCATGGCGGCGTGGTGCACGGCCGGATGGCTCCAGCGGGCGCCCTGCCCAACGGCCGGGTGCGAGTTGCGGGCGGCCTCCTGGAAGGCCTTCTCGGTCGGCGGCAGGCCCAGCTGCTCGGCGGTGGGCTGACACCACTCCACGAACTTGCCGACGCTGGGCGCGAAGTCCTGGCCGCTGGCCCGGCAGGTCATCAGGCCGAAGCGGATCTGCTCCAGCGAGTGGATGCCGGCGGCCATCAGGCCCTTGATCCACGAGCGCTTAGCGCGCTTCAGGGCCTCGTCGTCCGGCCAAGCCTGGCGCCAGGCGGGGAAGATCGACTTCAGCTCGACGAACAGGGCGTTGACGACCTGGGCGGTGCCTTGATCGACGCTGGCCGGCGGTGGCTGAACTGCCGGCCGGGACTGGCTGAAATCCACGTGCTTGACGATATCGGTCGCGTTTCGCATCACACTCCACCCTCATTCAGGTCATTGGCCCAGCTGGTGTCGTCGTCGTTCGGGCCGGCGCCGGGGCCCTTGTGGTGATTCAGGCGGTTCACCAGCCATTCGCACCGGAGGCCACGCCAGCCGGCTGTCATGGCCTCGGCCAGGCCCTGGTCGGCGGAGATGCCATGCGCGTTGGCCTTGGCCAGTTCGGTCAGGATGGTTTTCCAGATCGTGGTGTTGAGCGGCTTCTTGAGTTCGCGGCGGAAGGCCAGGTAGTCCTGGGCGACGTCGGTGGCGATGGCGATGCCGGCGGTGTCGGTCAGGGCCTGCATGTCGGCCACGCTGAAACCCTTGGCGCGGGTCTTGGGTTGATCAGGGACGCTCTCGGGATCGTTCGAACCAGCCTCACCGGATGCGCTCGCCGCGCCCTCGCGGCCTTGCTCTTGGTTCTGTTCTTGGTTCAGTGACGTATTGGGTGCAGCGGCTGCACCCCGTTCTGTCGTGGTTTGCACCCCGTTCTGTTGTGAACTGCACCCCGTTCCTTCACCGGGTGCAGCCACTGCACCCCGTTTCAGCTGGAGGTCGTAGACGTTGGTGATGCGGTCTTTCCGGCCGATGTAGGCGGCGGCGATCGCCTGGTTGCCGCGGGTGATCAGGCCCATCTCTTCCAGCAGGTCCAGCTTGTAGCGAACGGTCCGTTCGGACAGCCCGGTGTCTTCAGCCAGCTGCTCAGCAGAGGGAAACGCACCACGCCCGTCCTGGCCGGCGTAGTTGGCCAGGCACAGCAGCACGTGGCGTGCGGAGGCATCGCCCAGGGTGGACTTGGGCATCTGCATGGCCCAGGACATGGCTTGAACGCTCACAGCCCACCCCCATCCACGGGTAGCCCGGCGGCGATTAAGAAGCGCCGATGGAGCTCTGCGGCGATCTCGCTGGGCTCAACTCCGATCAGGCGCCGGGCTAGGACGCGTGCGCAGATCAAAGCCTCAAGGATGTCGCAATAGACCTCATGCTGACTGGCGCGCCATTCCTCGACGTTATCCGTTGCCACGGCATCATCCAGGCCATTGAGTGAGTTCCAGATGCGCCAGGCCAGGAGATCGCTCGGCAGCTCACTCATGGTCTCGTCGCTGATAATCATCTCGCTCTGGGGCGAAGGCAGCTTGATTACGTTGCTCATCAGGCCACCTTGCGCGGAGCGCGAATCAGAACGGACCGCAATGCCAGCGCCACGTCGATGCCCATCAGGGCTTTCGTGGAGGCTTTGAGGCCGAGGTCTTCAGAAAGAGATTGCGCGAACTCACCTGCCTTCATATCGCCAGGCAGGTCGGCCAGCGCTTCGAGGGCGCGCATGACGCGAGCCGTCTTCTCGGAGGCGGGCTCGGGGGAAGCTGCCTGCGCGATACGCGCGGTGACCTTCTCACCCGCCTTGGCGCGCTGGATGAGCTCCTTGCGTTCCGGCTCGGGCATGGCCTTCAGCGCATCCAGCTCAACGCCCTTGTCTAGGCTGGTGCCGGCTACGTCCAGTAAGTCTTCGCCGAGGGCTTCAGCGCGGGAGATGTGGCGGTTTATGTCCTGCTTGGTATGGCCAGTAGACTGGGAAGTATCAGACGCAAACTGCGTGTTTCCTCGCCCTGTCTTGGGGTCTCCTAAAGTGGAACAAATTGTTCCACTTTCTGCCTGGCGCATTTCCCACAGCTCTTTCCGCCGCAGCAAAGCATAGGAGCGTTGCGCCGGGGTCAACTCGGCACGGCACAGGTTCTCGTCGATCTCGCGCAGCTCGTGGTCGATGCGGTCATCGTCCGGGATCTCAAAGGCCTCGATCTCTTCCCAGCCCAGCGCCCGAGCAGCAGCAACGCGATGATTGCCGGCCACCACCTGGTAGCCAGGCACGAAGATCGCGCCGTCGTAGACCTTTGTCGGGCGAACGGTGATGGGATTGATCAAGCCCAGATCGCGAAGGGATTGAGCCATCGCGTTGACCGTCTCGGGGACAGTCGGACGGCTGCTGGAAAGGGTTACCCGCTTGAGCGGTATCACGATGACCGTTCTCACCGGACACCGCCTTTCCGCATGGGAGTGCCGTCAATCACGATGTCAGCGTTGTCGATGCACTTGATGATCTTGAGATCACGGCCCTGGATGAAGGCGTTCCAAGCAATGACGGGCTGCTGGATGCTCTGGCGGGTGGTGCCGCTCGACAGGTTACGGTTGGACAGGTCGGCGATCAGGCGAGCACGAGGATCGAACTTGCGCAGACCATCGTTCTCAGCCACACCATTCCAGAACTCCAGCGCCTTGGTCCGGGAATGCTTGAGGGTATAAAGGGCAACCGCCATCGTGCCGGCGCGGAGAAGCTTCCGCTTGATGAAGGTGTCAGCCTTTTCGACGATCTGGTCAAAGGCGCGGGCTTCGGCATTCCACTCATAGGCCTTACTCAGGCGGAAGTCGAAGCTGCCCAAGTGAGCCTTCTCATCGCCGCGGATGTTGGGCTCCATGCCGTTCTCAATGATCGGCACGGCCTTAAGCAGGATCGTGGCAGTAGCCGGCTTGATCTCCAGCTCAGCGGCCAAGCCAGACGCGCTAAGCAGTTCAGACTCGCTGCGACCAGAGTCCTTCATGTCGTACTTGGCGTAGAAGCGGCGGATGTCGTCCTCATCGCTGGCAGCGATGATTTTTAGGCAGGTGGGTACGGCCGAACCGTGCTCAACGATCGCGGACAGACGATGCTGACCGTCAATGAGCTGCATGGAGCCGTCGGGCAGCTCTACCAGCACGAGAATGGAGATCTGCGGCACCCAAGAACCGTTGCTGATTTCCTTCAGGCGCTCAGCCACGCGAGACTTCTTGATGCGGCGCTGGCCGCTGAAGTTGAGTTCGTCGAGGATGCGCTGAGCAATGCCGGGCGCGATATTCACTTGCCCGTTTTCACCAGCCTTCCGGTACAGGCTCTTGATAATTGCGGTCAGATCTGTTGCTTTATTGAGCGGGAGGACGTTCTGGGTTACTGTGTTCATCTGAGTTTTCCTTGATTTGATTACGTGTCGTTGCGTTTCTTGCTACTTCGAAGCCGGGTTGCAGCCCGGCTTTTTCTTGCCTGCGATTCGCGTACTGGACGGAATCACAGCTACTACGGGCGACTGCTGGCGCAATGCCATCCCGTGGATAATGGGCTCCATGGTCAGGACGCCAGAGCGACTTCGGCCCACGGGAAATCCGGGCAGAGAGATTCGCGGCGTACCGCGCCAGCAGTGGCCACTTCGATCTGAACAGCGCGACGAGGCGGCACAGGGCGCTCGCCCATGCACCACTGGTTAACGGTGGGAGGCATGACGCCGATGCGCTTAGCCAGCTCGCGCTGACTGCCCACCAAGCGGGATGCTTCCTTTACAGCTTCGGATGCGTTCATTCGGAGTGCTCCTTTCATGAGCACAGAATAAGGCATTGGCTTATGATCAGCAAGCCATTGCCTAATGCGGTAGCCGCAAGGAAAATTAGGCAATGCTTACCGGACAAGAGCTTGGCGCGGCCATCGAAAGCGCTCGCCTGAAGAAGGGCATCACGAAGAAGAAGCTCGCTGACGATTTCGGGGTGAAACCGCCGTCAGTCCAGGGCTGGACGACTCATGGACGCATCGGCAAGGACAAGCTGATGGATCTCATCGACTACTTCTCTGACGTAGTCGGGCCGGATCATTGGGGCCTGTCACGCAAGCCGAGAGCGAACGCCGAAGTCCTGGGCTTTATCTCCCCCTGGGACGACGAGACGCCACTTGACGATGATGAGGTAGAGATCCCGCTACTGGCTGATGTGAAGGTCGCTGCAGGGCGCGGCCTGGCCGCTGAGGACTTCGACTCCGGCCGCCGCATCCGCATGGGTAAGTCGACCCTGCGCAGCCAGGGCGTGCAGTTCAGCAACGCGGTGTGCGTCACCGTCAGCGGCAACAGCATGGAGCCTGCCCTGCCCGACGGCAGCACCGTAGGCGTGAACATGCACATCACCACCATCAAGGACGGCAAGGTCTACGTGATCAAGCACGATGGCGAGCTGCGCGTGAAGCAGGTCTATCGGCTACCTGGTGGCGGGATCCGGCTGCGCAGCTTCAACCGGGCCGAGCACGCCGACGAGGATTACACCCCCACGGAGATGGCCGAAAAGGACATCTCGATCCTAGGCAAGGTGTTCTGGTCGTCAGCTTTCTGGGACTGATCACCCACGGCCAGGATTTGATGTTAATTTCAATCCTCACCGATGCGTCTAGCATGCGCGCAAGCGGTACGCACAACCCCGCCCGCACCGGTCACACGTCAAAAGTACGGCGCTAGAGCGGTTTGTGCCATTACCGAAATCAATCGAACTGATGTGACCGGTCACACTCACATGATCGTGACATGTCACGTTTAGTTTATTAACATGCGCCCCTATTGAGGGCCTCAAAAGGCCCTAACCGGCTCAAGGATCCGCCAAACGAGCCGTAACCTTCAGGACTGTCCTTCCTGGAGATGGCAAGCAAGAAGCATTGCCCGGAGAACTACCATGTCTGCTCTGCTGAAAGATAAGCCCAAATTCGACCTTCCTCCTCGCGACAAAACCGTCGTCAAGGCCCGGCCAACTACCGGCAACCACAAGGATCAGATCGACAACGCATTCGCAATGACCTTCGAGCGCTACGAGCGCGCAATCGAAGAGCTCGCTGAGCGGTAAGACGAATGCCGGACTATTGCGAAGGGATACGCTTTCTCAGTCCCGAGGACCTCATCCTCATCAACGAAAGACTGATCAACATGAAAACGCCAGGCGAAATGTCTGGCGTTTTCAGTATGGATGCCCTCCATCGCTCCCAGCAGTCTCCGAACATGTATCGGAACTATGAGAGCTGCGAGGACATCCTGGCCCTGGCGGCCGTGTTGCTCACCAGCATCGCCAGGAACCACCCCTTCCATAATGCCAACAAGAGAACTGCCGCCGTTGCGGCCTCGATTTTCTTGCTGATCAACGGATACGAGCTCACAGCGCCCGACTCGGATTTCGTCGAGGTGACCGTAGGCGTTGTGGTAGGCGAGATTGATCGCGAGTATGTCGAGACCTTTTTCTATCATTGGCATCGCCCGCTTCCAGACCTACACCTGGAAGGTACCGGGGCGCTCAAGCGCCTGATTGAGCGCACGATCAGCCAGCGTCTGTAATAACGACCACCACGAGAGCCCGCCGAGCGCGGGCTTTTTTGTGCCCGGAACCTTGCCGCTCCGCCTCCTGTCGCATACTGTATATTTGAACAGTATCACAGAAAGGAGGTACCCCCATGGCCAAGGCCCAATCCCAAGCTCAGATCGAGTCCACGCCCGTCACGTCCTTCAGCCTGCTGGCTGAGCGAGTCACGCGACAGATCAACTCTGCTCGCGGAGACACAGATAAGCACGTGCACCTCGAACGCCTGGGCGCCTATGAGGCCGACTGGGAACGCCTCCTTGCCGAGATCGACGAGAACGACAACGTGACCGTAGCGCAGCGCGACGACGGCAGCGTCGACCTGTTCTGGAAGGTGCCGAGTGACGACTGATCACCACATACCAAGAGCCCGCCGAGCGCGGGCTTTTTATCGCCTACTCGAAAATAATTAGGCATTAGCTATTTACAGGTTATTAGGCATTGGCTTATCTTTGACTCATCGGCAGCGCAAGCCGCCCCGGGTAGCGATCAGGAGACCCAGGGCTTAAAGCCAACCTCTTGAGATGGGACGCCTCCCCCAAGGTGTGCAGCGTAAAGCACTGAAATGGAGAGCCACCGGCATACCAGCGCGGGTGGCTGTTGGGATCTCAGATCCCCCGAACAAGTATTCGCCCAGCCGGCGGTGGCGCGTAACACCGGCATAGCAGTACCGAATTGAATTAGCGCGCCTAGCTTCGGCGACGGGCGCGCCGGACCTCATGCACCCTGCCCCACACATCCGGGCGCCCAGAGCTGCAGCGTGCATGTTGTATGGACCTGTGATCAACGGCGAATAGGCACTGATTGCCGCCGTGAGGAGGAAGCTTGAAGCCCACCACCGAGAACCTGACACCTGCAATCAGCGGCGGGGAGAGGGCGGCGCCAGTGCCGAGTACTGGATGACAGCCGGGAAAGACCGGCACCTCATCACCAGAGCATCCGTATCGGGTGCTGCGGGATGACAACCAGAGCCAAGGAGAGAGCGATGTCGAGTCAACCATATGCCGCATGGCTTCGCGGCCAGATCGAAGCTTGCACCGACCCCTTCATTCGCCGAGTGAACATGATCCCTCACGTCGAGGATCTCGTGGCGATATGCCGTAAAGACCTGGCGACGGCTGATCACTGCCAGGCGCACATCCTCCGGCAAACCATCGCCGGCTTCGAAGACATTCTTAGCGATTACGCCAGCGCGGCGTAGGGACACACATCATGATCGTTGTAGGGCAATGGCAAGGACGCCTAGGCATGGGCCTGGCTCCGCGAGAGTTGGAATGCGTGATGGGCCTGGCCAGCGGCCTGACCCACAAGCAGATCGCCCGCGACATGTCGATTGCCCCGATGACCGTCACCAAGCGGGTTTCGAGTGCGATGTTCAAGCTCGGCGTCCAGCGCGCCCCGCAGCTGGTGGCCGAGGCCATGAAGCGCCAGATCATCAGCCCGCTGTGCGTGGCCCTGATGACCCTGGTGGTTGCCCATGCCGCCCTCGATGAAGACCCGATGCGACGCGACCGCCGCGCGCCGGAGCGCCGTACCGCCCAGGTCCGGATGATGCGCCGCGCCGAGCAACCAGAAATCACCGTTTGATATTGCCCCGACCTGGCGGGCCGCCCCGGCGGATACCCAGGAGCGCCAGCCGGCGGAGCGCACATCACCGGCAGCCTGGCATTGGTCACCAGCTTCTACCTCCGCCGAGGGCCAGGCCGTATTCCCCACGTCACGGGGAAATTGAATAGGAGAGCACGAGATGAAAAACCAGCACGAGATCAGCGTCCTGGCGGAATACTTCGGGTGCATCGAAGGCAAGCTTCATCGACTGAAGCGGCATGGGCAACGAGCAGCGCCCGGCGAGGTGCTTGGGAAGCTGACGGACAGAGGTTATCGCGTCGTCGACTTCAGGGGCGTCTCCTACCGCGTCCATCGCCTACTGTTCGCACTGCACCGTGGTGCCTGGCCTGACCCGCTTACAGAGATCGATCACATCGATGGCGACCGACAGAACAACTGCCTCGCCAATCTGCGGCCTCTAACAAGGCGGGGAAATGCCCAGAACAGGTCGTCCCGAGCAGGATCATCGTCCCCCTACCTAGGGGTCACTTGGCGGAAAAGCGAATCGAAATGGCAGGCAGCCATCGGCGTGGATGGCAAGAGCATCTACCTCGGCTGCTACAAGACACAGGAGGAGGCTTACGCTGCATACCTGGCAGCAAAGGCCGAGCATCACCACGATCAGCCTGTGCCTAGGCAATAGGCTGCATCGGAAAGGTGTGAATGCGCAGGCTGATGCGCTAGTCATGACCAGGGTTACGAGGAAATGCGGCCGCATGTCTTTCCCGTAGCGAAAGGGGATGGTCCACGGCCCTGAATGGCTGCCCCTTATGCCGGAGATCAGCACCGGCCACACCTTTCCGATGCAGAAGACGGGACGTCGCGCCAGCTGGCAAGCGCCAACAGGAGCTGGCACTGCATCACCGCCGGCCACGGTTCAACCCTGAAGCCGGCACCCATTCCCCCGCGCCGCTCGGCGCCATCCCGAGACCATCATCATGAACACCCTACCTATCATCGGGCGTAGCCCGGCGGCAGTGATTTCGCGTGCCCGCATGCTGGGCTTCGAGTGCTGGCCCTATCGCGCCGAGCGCCGCGCCAACGGCATTTGGGTCCACTACTACCGCAAGGCCGACCAGAAGGTGCCCGCCCGCCGCACGGCGGACAACCTGCTGCGCACTGAAGGGGAGCTGTCCGCATGATCCCCGACTTCCAGCACGACATCGCAAGACCGCGACCCGCAGCGCGCCAGCCTGGGCCAGGCCGTTGAGCAGTACCTGGCCGCCGGCGGCAGCATCGCCACCCTTCCCTACCTGGCCCCGGCCGAGCTGACCCGCCCCGCCGAGTTCAACAGCAGCGCGCCCCGGGTGCGGGGTATCGCTGCTGAGTCCCGATCCAAGAAGCGCGCAGCCGATCAACACGCTGCGCGTGGTGCATAGCGGCGACCAGGAGCACCCATCATGCAAAGCTTCTACCTGCAGGACTCACGGTCCTACACCGGCGACGGGCTCATGTTCTGGGCGCTCGACGGCGGCTACACCACCAACATCGACCAGGCTGAGCGCTTCACCCAAGACCAGGCGCAGGGTCAGCACGACTGCCGCGAGACGGACGTCCCCTGGCCGGCCGCCTACATCGAGCAGCGTGCGCACCGCGGCGTTGATTGCCAGTACGTCAGCCAGGCCGAGGCAGCGCCGCTGCTTGCCCAGGGCGGGCCGGTTGTACTGCACGTGCCAAAGGACTGGAACGGGAACGACCTCATATGGATAGGCATCCACGGCCAGCGCGGCCCGGTGCTTGATCTCGCGCGCCGGGAGTGGACTGCGGCGGACTTGGAGATCGCCAAGGATCTGGGCTGCATCGCTTGGCCCCTTCGCTACATCGAGGGCAAGGCCCGCCGCCTGGTTCACCGGCAGAACGTGCAACTCGCCCAGGCTCTACGCGGTACCGGCATCGTGCTGCAGAAGCCGCGCAAGCCAAAGGAAAGACCACTCAACTGCGGCGGATGTGGGCGGTTTATCTCTTGGGACCGACGTTTTTTCGAGGACTGCCGCCACTGCGGCCAGGACAACCGACCATGAGCAAGCGCAAGCCGAACAACACGCGCGCCAGGCTTGAGCGCGCCAGCCGCGCCCTGCTGCGCACCAACCACGTAGGGGTGATCAACATCGACCCGCACGGCGGCAAGGGCCTGATCCACATGCAGAGCGCGAAGAAGATCGTCTGCGGCAGCGCCCTGGTGACAGCGATCAACGACATCCCGCACCAGTGGACCATCTACCTCAGCGCCTTCTGCATCGATCAGCGG
>CAUQPA010000072.1:0-11666 GCA_963519325.1 uncultured Pseudomonas sp.
GTCCAGGGCGGGGCAACGGCCCGGCGCTGGAGCGTTGGGAGCGCAACGAGCGCCCGCCTCAGCCCGGCTACCAGCCGGCCTGGCAGGATCGACCCGTTCCGCCGCCACGGCCCGGCTACAGCATGCCGCCGCCGGGTCAGCCGGATCGCGGCTATCCGCGGCCAGGTCCCGAGCAGGATCCGCGCTGGTCGAATGCGCGGCCGGGCTGGGGCGCCCATCCGCAATGGCGTCCCGGCTTCGAGGTGCCCGGGGTGCCGGCCGGCTTCACGCGCATCTGGTACCGGGATAGCCAGTACTACTATGCCGATGGCTACTGGTATCGTCCCCAGGGCCCGCGCTACGTGGTGACGCTGCCGCCCACCGGCGTGCGGGTCAGTGTGCTCCCGGCCTTCGCCGAGACGCTGTGGATGGGCGGCACCACCTACTACTTCGCCGCGGGCAGCTACTACCGCACCGATCCGGGCGGTGGCTTCGTCACCGTCGCCGATCCCACGGTCGCCGCGGTACCGAGCACGTCCGCCGCGCCCGCCGGCGGTGGCTACGATGCCTACGACGTCACTGCCTACCCGTTGCAGGGACAGCCGCCGGAGCGCTACGCCCAGGACAGATACGACTGTCGCCGCTACGCCGCCGGCAGCTCGGGCTTCGATCCCGAGCGACCCGGTACGGTCGCCGATCCCTACCTCAGCCCGCGCTTCCGCCAGGCCCTGGCCGCTTGCCTGGCGGGGCGCGGGTATCGAGTGGAGTAGGGCAGCGACAGCGCTACTCGTTGGTCAGCTGCACCAGGGTGAAGAGCCCAAAGGGCGGCACGCTGCTGCGGCTGGCCCGGCGCAGGTCATCGCGGGAGAGGATGGAGGCCATGGCGAAGTCCGGATGCCAGCCCAGCTTGCGTGACGCCGGCGCCAGGGCCTTTTCCGCCAGCAGGCGCAGGCCCTGGTCGGCCTGGAAATGATTGACCAGCAGCAGGTGGCCACCCGGTTTCACCACGCGCCGCATCTCCTGCATCAACTTGCGCGGATTGGGCACCACGGACGCCACGAACATGGCCACGGCGATATCGAAGGAGCCGGTGGGCAGGCCGGTATCCTCGGCATTGGCTTCGAGCAGGGCCTCCACGGTGGTGATGCCGTCGCGGGCGACGCGCTCCCGGGCCTTGGCCAGCATGTCGGGTGACAGATCGATCCCGGTGACCCTCTTGTCCGCGCCGTAATGTGGCAGGGCGAGGCCCGTGCCCACGCCGACCTCCAGCACCCGGGTGCCGGCCAGGGCATTGACCGCCGCTACCGCTCGCTTGCGCCCAGGCGCCGAGACGCCACCGAATACCCGATCATAGACATTGGCCCAGCGCCGGTAGGCGGAAATGATGGCGGCATTATCCAGGGCGGAATGAGGCGCGGACGTATCGGCGGTATTCAGCGAATAATCGATTTTCTTCGAGTCGTGCATAGCGGCCTTGTCATTATCGGTAGATGAAAGCTGAGGCAGTAGAGCCTTCACTCGGCGCGGTGTCCGTTAATGAATAGTGAAGGCCGTCAGCGTGGTGGCATCCGTTTCGCTATTTCGTCGGGGCTGTGCAGCCAGGCCTGGTAGGCCGCGGTAACCCAGGTTTTCAGGGTTGCCGGCCAGGCGGAGCGGCTGCAGGACATAACGGCAGGTTTCTTTTAAAACAATTGCCAAGTGTTTGGCTAGTTGTAATGCCTTTGGTTTTTCATGAATGAGAAGTTGATGCTCGCCGATGTTTTTGATTGTTCGTTCTTTCAATTAAAAAATAAGCACTATTGATGTTGTTGTTTGCTCGTTCAATCAAGTTTTATAACGAGCACTGAAGGGTCGGCTTGTTTTCAACACCCGTGGAGTTGGCGATTAATTGCACACGGCAAGCCGAGATGCCCCGGGGCGCGGAGCACACGCCTGGCAGGCCGGACACGTCCGTATGGCCTGACCAGGGAGAGCGGGTCGGTAGGGCAGGGTGTGGCGCAGTCAGCGAATCTGCGTTCGGACTAGGGGAGGTCGTGGGAAGACCAATGGATAGCTGGCTTTATTTACCTTTTACAAGCTAATCCCTGGTGTCCGATGAGGCTAGCTCACCGCTCCGCTAGCTCATCCAGTCATCCCGCCCAGACGGCCGCATATCCTGCTATGGCTGATTTCTGCCCGATTTTGGCGCAGCATGGTCGCTATTCCGCTGGACACAAGGCAGACCTGGCATGAAGAAGGCTGCAGGCTTCACTCTTACCGAATTGCTGATAGTGATGGCACTGGTGGCCATTCTGGTATCCATTGCCACCCCCGGCTTCGGGGCCCTGACGCGAGCCAATCGGGTTACCGTCGCGGCCAACGAAATGGCCAATTTGCTCAGTTACGCCCGCAGTGAGGCCCTGACCCGGGGGCTGAACGTCACCGTCGAGGCCCCGAGCGTCAACAACTGGTCTGGCGCGCTAAAGGTCACGACGGCGAGCAGTACCGTGACCGGCGCGGTGGAGACCCTGAGAGCCTTCGAGGGCACCGGCCTGGCGCCCAACGGGCTCAACAGTACCGGCACCGCCACGCGCCTGACCTTCAGGCCCAACGGTACCCTGGCGAGTGCCTTCACCATCCTGCTCTGTGCGACCAACGACAAGGCTACCCTCGGCAAGGCTCTCAATATCAGCCAGGGCGGCTACACCGAGGTGACCGACTTCACCCCCACTGCGGCGAGCGCCAGCGGATGCAACTGAGGCGCGGACACTCGGCAGCAGGCTTCAGCCTGATCGAGGTCCTGGTCAGCCTGGTGATCATCTGCATCGGCGTGCTGGGCCTGGTGGCATTGCAGTCGCGTAGTCTGGTGCTGTCCCAGGACGCCATCCAGCGCAACAATGCCATCATGCTGGCGGGCGATCTGCTGGAGCTGATGCGCAGCAATGCCGGCGCAGCGCTGGACAGCAAAGGCAGATTCAGTACCGATAGCCCCTATGCCAAGCCGGCCGGCCAGGACTTCACCACGCTGCCCCTGGATAGCGCCGATGGCTCCTGCGCCACGCTTGAGCGGGGGCTGGGCGGCAGCTCCATTGCCGGCAAGGATCTGACCTGCTGGTTGCAACAGGTCAAGACACTGCTGCCGGTGACCGATGCCCTGATCAAGGCCAACTTCGCGGTCTGTCCAACGCGCCAGCCACCCCAGGTGGGCAGCACGGCGCCTTACAGCGATGCCGATGCCTGCGTATCACCCAATGCGTCCATGGTGATGATCGTCATCGCCTGGCAGGACCATACCGGTAACAGCGCAAGCTGCAGCGGTGGGCTGTGCTTCTACACCCTGAGGGGCGAGCTATGAAGGCGACACAGCGTGGCCTGTCCATCATCGAGCTGATGGTGGCCCTGACGCTGAGCACCTTTCTCATCCTGGCGGTGACGCAGCTGTACCTGAACAACAAGAGGCACGCGTTGTTCCAGGAAGGCCAGGTCAGCAACGAGGAAAACGGCCGGACTGCCCTGCTGCTGCTCGATCAGCAATTGGCTCGGGCGGGCTTCCGGGCCAATCCGGTCAATCAGACGACCCTCGAGCTTGCCTTTCCCCTGCACGCGGCCGGTGATGGCTGTGTGGAGATGAGCCCCGGGCAGGTGGTTGCCTTGACCTCCGACAAGACCGGGCTGTGTTTTCGCTATCGAGGCGAGGTGAAGGGGACCGATACCGACTGCCTGGGCAATCCCATTGCCGCGGCGGTCAACGGCACCGAAGTCCTGACCCGGATCAGCTATGTCGCCGATCCCAATGGAGCGGTTGGGCAAGGCAGTCTGCAATGCAGCGCTCAAGGCAAGCCGGCTCAGGTCATAGCCGCGGGCTTGGCGGATTTCGTCTGGTTCAAGCCGCCCGCGGCCGGACAGGGGAGTCAGGCCATTCGCTACGCCGCACTGTTTTCGAGCCGCGCCGTGGCCACCGAGGGGATGGCCAACGGCATGGCGGCCAACTGGAAGACCCTGACCGGTCGCGAACCACCGGACGGTGCCAGTGGCCAGGTGCTGCAGATCGTCCAGGGCAGCGTCACCTTACGGAATCTGATGCCATGAGTCTTCGCTCGGCTCGTCGCCAGGGGGGCGCCGTTCTGCTGGTCGCCCTGATCATGTTGTTGCTGCTGACCTTGCTGGCCATCACCAGCATGAGGGAAACCACCCTGCAGAATCGGGTAGGCGGCAACGTTTCCGAGCAGAAGCGCGCCTACAACGCCGCCGAGTCCGCTTTGCGCGAGGCCGAGCGGCGACTCGGTGCGCTGCGCGGTACCGCGGCCTTCGCCAATGCCAGTGCCGGCTTCGACTCCTGCAAGACCAGCGCGAACGCGCTGGCGGCTACCGTCGCCAACCTGTGCATCCTCAGCGAGAGTCATGAGCTGGATACCCAGGCCAAGGTACAGGCCTGGGCCAAGATCGCCCTGCAGACCCTGACCGACGCACCCGCGGATACCTCGCTGGGCTACCAGGGGTTCGACGGCGAGTCCCGCTATCGCCTGGCACCCCGGTGGGTGGTCACCGCCCTCTCCGGCAGCACCGATCCCGACCTCGGCGATGGCTACAAGGGTAATGGCGTCTACTACTATCGGGTCACGGCGGCTGCCCGCAGCGGCGGTGCGCGTTTCCCGGTCATCCTGCAGAGTATCGTGCGGCTGGAGGTCCAATGAACCCATCTTTCCGGCGTCTGGCGTTACTCGCGATGCTCGGCGCGTCCGGTAGCGCCAGCGCGAGCAACCTGAACATCAGCCAGCAACCGCTGTTTCTCAGCACTGGCGTCGACCCCAACATCATCGTGACGCTGGACAATTCCAACAGCATGAAATGGGGCTTCATTCCGGATTGGCTAGGATACAAGGACAACAACCTGCGCCCGACGCGGCGGGTCAAGTCGTCCGCCTTCAATGCCATGTATTACAACCCTGCGGTGACCTACGCCGTGCCGAAGAAGGTCACCTTCAGCAACGGCGTGCTGACGGTCACGGACTATCCGGTCAGCAGCGGTAGCGGCTTCGATTTCAGTAAGGTGTACGTGAACGGTTTCAGGCCAGGTGCAGGGACTGTGGATCTGGGCAACGATTACCGCGTCGCCTGGGAATACGATACGGCACGTGGACAAGACAAGAACTATAACGCAGGTACCAATTACGGCGGCGATACCGGCACGATCTACTATCTGGCGGAAAACCCCAGATCCGACTTCTACACTTCGCAGAACGACAGAACGGAAGCAGGGGTGCCTGCTTACTACTATGTGTTCAATAGCAATAACTCCAGTTGCAAAGTCACCAACGACAGCTGCTACACCTTGGTGAATCCGACCTCAGCGGCCGATAGGCAGAACTTCGCCATCTGGTATGCCTTCTACCGCAATCGCGCGCTAAGCATGCAATCGTCGGCTAATCTCGCCTTCTCGCAGTTCTCCAGTACCGTCCGCGTGACCTGGCAGGACCTGAGCAACTGCACCACCCTCAACTCCAGCAGCGACTGCTCGGGCATCAGCTACCGTGGCAGCAATCTGTTGCGTACCTTCGATGGTCAAGCTCGGGCCAATTTCTTCAAATGGCTGGGCGACATCAACTTCAACACGGGGACGCCGCTACGCAGCGCCATGGATAGGGCCGGTCGCTTCTTGCAGAGTGATGGCAAGGAAGGCCCTTACGCCAAGGATCCCGGCGTGACGCAAAGTCCCGAATACGCCTGCCGGCCTAGCTATCAGATCATGATGACTGACGGTAAGTGGAATTCGGACAATTTTGGTGTCGGCAACGTGGACGGCAGCGGCCAGACCTTGCCGGACGGGACCAAGTACTCGCCAAGGGGACCTTTCACCGATAGCGCGAGCAACACCCTGGCCGATTTGGCGTTCAAATACTGGGCTATCGATGCTCAACCCAACATCCTGAACAAGCTTTCGCCCTATATCCGCGAATCCAGTACCAATACCGACACCCAGTATTGGAATCCAAAAAATGATCCGGCGACCTGGCAGCACCTGGTCACCTATACCGTCGGTTTCGGCCTTAGTTCGTCGTTGACCAACCCCGCGTGGGGCGGCAGTACCTACGCTGGTGGCTACAGCACCACTATGACCTGGCCTGCAGCCAGTAGCGACAGCGACAATAACGTCTATGACCTCTGGCACGCGGCGATCAATTCCCGCGGCGAGTTCTTCAGCGCCGACGATGCCAATGGCCTGGTCGATTCCCTGAACCAGGTGGTCACCCGCATCGCCCAGACCAACAGCGCCAGTGCCAGCCAGAGCTCCTCGCCGCTGCTGGATAGCAGCCTGAGTTCCAACTACACCTATGTCCCGACCTTCTCCAGCACCGACTGGAGCGGCGACCTGACCAAGTACCTACGTACCGCCACCAACACCACTCGGGTCTGGAGTGCCCAGAGCCGGCTGGATGCCGCCTATGGCTCCAGCAACTACCTCAAGCGCAATGTCCTGATGAACGTCGGTGGCGTGCTCAAGCCGTTTCTTTTCGGCAACCTGACCGCCGATCAGCAGACGGCGCTGGGCCGTAGCCTCAATGGGACGCGCGACGGCTATGCCGAAGATCGGGTGAACTACCTGCGCGGCGATCGCAGCAAGGAGAGCAAGACTGCCACGCCATCGCTGCGTATCCGCAATCATCTGCTGGGCGATATCATCGATTCGACGCCCACCCTGGTGACCACGCCGGACAGCCCCACGGCCAAGATGAACGCCTTGGGCAGTGCAGGTAGTTATGGCGCCTTCCAGCAGAAATGGGCCAAGCGGGCAACGCGGATCTACGTTGGTGCCAACGATGGCATGCTGCACGCCTTCGACGACAATGGCGACGAAACCTTCGCCTTCGTACCGAGTGCCGTGATCCCCAACCTCTACAAGCTCGCCGATCCGGGCTACACCAGCAGTACCCACCAGTTCTACGTGGACGGCTCGCCGGTGGTTCAGGACGTCTACTACGACAATGACTGGCATACCGTGTTGATCGGCACCCTGCGCGGTGGCGGCAAAGCGGTGTTCGCTCTGGATATCACCGATCCAGCCGCGCCCAAGGCGCTTTGGGAGCGCAGTGCCAGCGATAGTGACCTCGGTGAATTGGGATTCACCTACAGCAAACCCGTGGTCGCCCGGCTGCACACCGGCGACTGGGCGGTGCTATTGGCCAATGGCTATAACGGTGCCAACGACAAGGCGGTGCTCTATGCCCTCGATGTCAAGACCGGCAAGCGTCTCGCCGCGTTCACGCCCGAGCCGAACGATGGGTTGACCAGTGCCAATGGTCTGGCCGCACCGACCGTCGCTGACGTCGACGGTGATCTCATCGCCGACTACGTCTATGCGGGCGACCTGCACGGCAATCTGTGGCGCTTCGACCTGATCGGCACCGACCTCAAGGCCACCGCTACCGCCGGCAATCTCAAGGTGGCCTTCGGTGGTGCCCCGCTGTATCGCGCTCGTGCGTCCTCCTATACCAGTGGCGATGCCAACCAGGTCCAGGCCATCATGGCGGCGCCCCGTCTGGTCCGCCATCCTTCCGGTACCGGGCACCTGGTGCTGTTCGGGACCGGCAAGTATCTGGAGCCCGGCGATGCCACCGCTGTCGCTGGCAAGGCCATGAGCCTCTATGGCATCTGGGATCGCCAGACTGCCGGCGAGGTGGCCAGCAGTACGCCAAGCCTGACCACCGCCAATCTGCAGGTCCAGACCCTGGGCGGCGATACCCAGATCACCTACACCAGTGCGACCCAGGCCTCGGTCGGTACCACGGCCAACACCCTTAGCACCAATGCGGTGGCCTGGTACGGCGAGAGCAATGGCGGCGGTAAGTACGGTTGGTATCTCAACCTGCCGGCGACGGGGGAAATGATCGTCACCAAGCCGCTGTACCTCGCCGATACACTATTGGCAGCGTCGCTGGTGCCCAATGACGATCCTTGCGATTCGGGCGCCGTGACCTATCTTTATGCCGTGGACCCCTATACGGGCGGGGGCACCGATCACCTGCAGCTCGGTACCCAAACGTCCTACGCCCGTCTGCAAATGGCCGGCCTGATGTCCGGGCTCAGCGCCTTCCTGTACGGTGATGGCATCATCTCGGTAGGTGGTACCACCATCACCAGCCAGAGTGGCAGCGATTCCTCGTCGGTCATCAACAATGGCCAGACCAGCAGTGTCGGGCTCAAGGCCAGTCACTACCGCCAGACCTGGCGAACCATCTTCAACCAGAATCCCGATCCCTGAGGTAGCGATGCGAGCACGTGGCTTTACCCTGATCGAACTGATGATTACCGTGGCGATCGTCGGCATCCTGGCCGCCATCGCCTATCCGAGCTACCAGAACTACATACTGCGCTCGCATCGTAGCGAAGGGCAGGCGCTGCTCAACGAAGCGGCGGCGCGGATGGAGCGTTACTACGCGCAGAACAACGCTTACACGAGCAAGGTGAGCGATCTCAACATGCGTAATACCGCCAACAACATAGTCACCAGTGATAACAAGTATTACCAAATTGCCGCCGATGGCATTCAGGTGAATACGGATACCACCAAGGATGCTTTCAAGAACAATGGGCCTTACACCATCACGGCCAAACGGACCGGTACGCAGACAGCAGATAACGTCTGTGGTGATCTGACGCTGAATGCGCAAGGCATGAAAGGGATCACTGGCTCCGGCACCGCCGCCGACTGCTGGCGCTAATCCTCCCGCCCCTGTACCAGGCCCGCATCCCGCGTCTGTTCGACGCGGCAGCCGCCGAAGCCCAGTGTCACCCGCTGGGTGGCGTCGGGCCGGCCGGCGTCCTGGGCTTCGTGTTCGACGACCAGGCGGTTGAGGCGGTTGAGCAGTAGCATGGATTCGTCGTAGGCGGTGAGATAGAGCCTGAGCGCCGATTCCTCGGTCAGGCCGTGGCCGTAGACCACGTGAAAGGTGAAGTCGGGCGCGGCGCGATCCTGCAGGTAGAGACGCTCGAAGCCGGCCAGCAGGTCGCCGGTGAAGTGGGCCAGCAGCCGACCGGCACCTTCCTGGCTTTCCGTGCCGCGTAGCAGCGAGCGGGGGGTGAGCACCACGCGGTCTTCCTCGTCGAGCCGGGCGTAGCCCTTGCGCAACCATTCGTCCAGCACGGTACGGGCGCGCACGTCGCTGCCGACGCTGGCGACCAGGGCGTCGAAGCTCTGCTCGCCGCCGAGTCGCTGGGTGCGGGGCAGGGGGCGCAGGTTGCCGTGGGCGTCCAGCAGGTCCAGCCGTGAGGTCCAGGCACTTAGCACCTGCCATTCCAGGCTGGGGGTGCTCTGCGAGCGCTCCGGGCTGGCTTCGCGCAGGGCGCGGACTTCGCGGCGGGGCAGGCCGGTCAGCACCGAGATGCGGCTGTCCGAATTGGGCTTGTCACGCAGTGGCTCGAAGTCGCGTGCCACCTCGAAGTAGGTCTGGCGCAACAGCCGATCGAAGGTCTGGTAGGTCACCCCGGAGGCGATGGCGATACGCACCAGCCGACCGATCAGGCTGCGCAGGAGCAAAGGGACCTTGGTGGAAAGCATGCAGGAAGGACTCGACACGACAGACGCCGTGCCATCTTCGCGGGAGCCCGGGGGCGCCGTCAAACCCGCGAGCCCTCGAGCGGGGCGGACGGCAGACCGAGCGACCGCCCGCGGGGGCCGGCGAAGCCCCTAGCCTGGGGTGCCCGATTCGGTCGCGCCAGCCACGTCCGGATCGTCCGGAAACTCCTCCGGCTCCATGTCGGCGTAGGGCAATTCCTCGGGCGGCGGGGTATTGCTGGGGTTGTCGTAGGTCTTCTGCTCAGCGTCGCTCATGGTGTGCTCCTCAGGTGGGTAGGGATATCGAACCCGTCTGGGTGGGGCCGTTCCCACCTGGCTACGGACGGTCGCCGGGCCCGCACCTTGCGTCGCTGGCGCTGTGCCTGGCCGAACGTCCTTAGCGCGATAGCTGTCTACGAGTTGACCGTCTCGCCCGAACGACGGCGCCTGAGGATTCCCGTGATGACCACACCCACCGCTGTCCACCCGCTGCCGTTCCAGCCCGCCTTCGAACAGGTGGCGGACGACGAAGCCGAGACCGTCCGCGAGATGGTCGAGGCGATGAGATCCATTGCCGAAACCACCTATGCCAATGGCGGCCATGCCATCCGCAGTGTCCATGCCAAGAGCCACGGCCTACTCACCGGCCGGGTGACGGTGCTGGACGGCCTGCCGCCCGCCTATGCCCAGGGTGTCTTCGCGACGCCGGCCAGCTATGCGGCGGTGCTGAGGTTCTCGACCAACCCGGGCGATATCCTGCCGGACAGCGTGTCCACCCCGCGGGGCCTGGCGCTCAAGCTGATCGACGTGCCCGGTGCGCGGCTGCCCGGTAGCGAAGGCCAGGTGACCCAGGATTTCGTCATGCAGAACGCCCCGGCCTTCACCGCGCCGGATCCCAAGACCTTTCTCAAAACGCTCAAGTTGCTGGCCAAGACCACTGACCGCGGCGAAGGCCTTAAGAAGGTGGCCTCGGCGGTGCTGCGCGGCACCGAGAAGGTGGTGGAGGCCTTCGGTGGCGAGAGCCCGACGCTGAAGAGCCTGGGTGGGCACCCGGAAACCCATATCCTCGGCGAGACCTTCTACAGCATGGTGCCCTTTCTCTATGGTCCCTATTTCGCCAAGCTCAGCGTAGTGCCGGTAGCGCCCGAGCTGACCGCCCTGACCGATGCTCAGGTCGAGGTCAATGGCAAGCCCGACGGCCTGCGCGAGGCGGTCAATGGCCACTTCGCCCAGCAGGGCGGCGTCTGGGAGATTCGCGTGCAACTGGGCGTCGACATCGAGCAGACCCCCATCGAGGACGCTTCGGTGGTCTGGCCGGAGGAGCTGACGCCCTATGTGACCGTGGCCCGGCTGGAGGTCCCGCCGCAGCCGGCCTGGAACGAGGCGCGCTCGCGCGAGGTGGATGACCGCATGGTGTTCAGCCCCTGGCATGGCCTGGCGGCGCATCGGCCATTGGGTGGCATCATGAGGTCTCGGCAACCGGCCTACGAGATGTCGTCGCAGTTTCGCAGCGAGCGCAACGGTTGCCCGTTGCACCATCCACGTGGACCAGTGGCGCTCTGATCGCGGCTCAATTGAGGGTGGCGAGCTCGGCGTCGTCCAGTTCGCGGGCGCGGATGGCCGCCGGCCGGGCTACCAGGCCGGCGACATAGCGTTCGAAGTGCGGTCGCTTGTCGATGGTGCCGAAGGCCATGCCCCAGGCCAGGTGGGCGCCGACGTAGACGTCCGCCGCGGTGAAGCGGTCGTCCACCAGGTACTCACCCGGGGCCAGGGCGGCGTCCAGGGTGTCGAGGACCTCGGCGAGGCTGCCGTAGCCTACCGCGCCCCGCTTTTGCGGATCCTCGGGCAGGGTGACGCCCAGGGCCTGGTTGGTGGTCGCGGCCTCCAGGGGGCCGGCGGCGAAGAACAGCCAGCGGTAGTAGCTGCCACGGGCCGGGTCGCTGAGTGCCGGGGCGAGGCCGGCCGCGGGAAAGGCGTCCGCGAGATAGGCGCAGATGGCCGCCGTTTCCGTCACCAGCGCCGCGCCATGCCGCAACGCCGGGACCTTGCCCATGGGGTTGATCGCCCGATAGGCCGCCGACTTCATCGCCGGCCCGTAGTCGATCCGCTGTACCTCGTAGGGCTGACCGAGCTCCTCCAGCAACCAGCGCACGAT
>CAUQPA010000073.1:0-11658 GCA_963519325.1 uncultured Pseudomonas sp.
GGTGGCAGATCCTGCCATTGACCATCCTGCTGTCGTCGCTGGTAGGGGCCATCCTCGGCATCATCACCCTGCGTTTGCGCCGGGCGGAAACCAGTACGCCCTTGCCCTTCGGTCCCTATCTCGCCGTGGCGGGGTGGATTGCCTTGCTCTGGGGTGATCAAATAACCGGCCTATACCTGAACTTCGCCGGATTCCGATGACTTCTGCCTGGACCCTCGGCCTGACCGGGGGCATCGGTAGCGGCAAGAGCGCCGCTGCCGAGCACTTCGCCCGTCTGGGCATCACCTGCGTCGACGCTGACCAGGCTGCCCGCTGGGTGGTCGAGCCGGGACGACCGGCCTTGGCCGAAATCGGCAGGCATTTTTCGCCGGCTGTCTTGCAACCGGACGGCAGCCTGAACCGGGCGGCGTTGCGGGCGGCGATCTTCGCTGATCCGGCCGAGCGGCGTTGGCTCGAGGCCCTGCTGCATCCGATCATTCGTCAGGAAATCCTGGCGGTCTTGGCTCAGGCGCAGTCGCCCTATGCCATCCTGGTGTCACCGTTGCTGTTCGAATCGGGGCAGCGTGCCCTGGTGCAACGTGGCTTGGTGATCGATGCGCCGGAAGAGCTTCAACTCGAACGGGCCATGCGCCGTGATGGAGTGGATGAAGCCCAGATAAGGGCCATCCTGGGGGCGCAACTGCGGCGGGCCGAGCGGCTGGCCAAGGCCGATGATGTCATCCGCAATGACGGCGATCTCGCCGCGCTCCATGCCGAAGTGGAGCGCTTGCATACCTTTTATCTGACCCTTGACGGAGGCCAAGCATGAGCACTCTCACCGTGGACTGCCCCACCTGCGGCGCACCCGTGGAATGGAGCGAGAAGAGCCCCAACCGGCCCTTCTGTTCCGACCGTTGCAAACTGATCGACCTGGGTGCCTGGGCGGCGGAAGAACACGCCATTCCCGGCAACGAGCTCGAAGACGATCTGTATTCGGAAGACCTCAATAGGCGCGGTCACTAGGGACCGCGCTGCTCTTAAAGCCGCTGCGCCCAGGCCTGGGCGGTGGCCTGGGCGGCCTGGCGCAGCTTGGCGGCCAGCTCGGGCTTTTCGTATTCCAGTGGGCTGGACGCCGTAACAGTATGGATGCGGTCGCCCTTGATGAAGAACACCTGGGTGCCCAGCAAGGGTTTGCTACAGGCGCTGGCGCCTTCGCCGAGGCCGTCGATGGCCTTGCAGTCCAGCTGTTCGCTGAGCGACTGCACCTGCCGCCGCAACTTGGGCAGCGCTCGACCGCCATTTTCGTAGCCTGCCGACAGGCCCAGCAGGTAGTTGGCCGGCTGGCCGGTGTCGCGATCGGTGAAGGCGCAACCACCGGCGATCTGGCGAGCATAGGCCAGGGGCAGGCCGGAGGTTTGCTGGAGTAGCGGCAGGGGCAGCTGCGCCTGCAGGCTGGCGCAGTCGACGGGCTCGCCATCGGCGTGGGCAAGGGCAGCGCCCAGGAGCAGGGGAAGGGCAACGAGGAAACGCATGAAAACATCCTGTCGAGGGCCGGCGGCCGATAGGCGGTGAGTCTACCGGCTGGCGGCCCGTTGCAGGCGGGTGGAAGAGGCGGCTGTGCACTGTGTCATGCGCAGGCGACCACATTGCGGGCTGGTGTCCAGGGCGGGTGATCCTTACCCTTGCCGCAGATAGCGAACAGCGAGGCGTAGGATGTCCGAGGCGCTCACTCCCGGATTCATGGTGGTACACGGCAATCGGCTCGAAGAGCTGCGCGGCCTGGCGGTTGGCTGGATGCGGCGGTATCCCCTGGCACCGCTGGAAAACGAACAGGTACTGGTGCAGAGCAATGGCATCGCCCAGTGGCTGAAGCTGGCGCTGGCCGAGGATCCGCGCGGGGACGACGAGGGTGGTTGTGGGGTGGCCGCGGCCCTCGAGGTGCAGCTGCCGGCGGCCTTTCTCTGGCGCACCTATCGCCAGGTGCTGGGCCGGGACAACGTACCGCCATCCTCGCCGCTGGACCGCGCACCCCTGACCTGGCGACTGATGCGGCTCTTGCCGACCCTGCTCCTGCAGCCGGACTTCGCCGCGCTGCGGCGCTTTCTCGATGATGATGGGGACCTGCGCAAGCGCTATCAGCTCGCCGAGCGCCTGGCCGATCTCTATGACGGCTACCAGGTCTATCGCGCCGACTGGCTCAACGACTGGGCGGCGGGGCGCGATCTGCTGGCCAGTCTGCGTGACAGTCGGCGCCCCTTGCCGGAGAGTTGTCGCTGGCAGGCGCAACTATGGCGCGCCCTGCTGGCCGATGTCGGCGACGGCGGTCTGGCCCGCAGTCGGGCGGGGGTGCACCGGCGTTTTCTGGAGGTGATGCAGGCAGCGACCGAAGCCCCGGCCGGTCTGCCGCGGCGGGTGGTGATCTTCGGCCTGTCGGCGATTCCGGCACAGACCCTCGAAGCCCTGGCCGCCCTGGCGCGCTTCAGCCAGGTGCTGCTCTGCGTGCACAATCCCTGTCGCCATCATTGGTCCGACATCGTCGCCGACCAGGATCTGTTGCGGCAGAACTATCGCCGTCAGCAGCGCAAGCCGGGCATGCCCCAGACCCTGGACGCCGAGGCGCTGCACCAGCACGGCCAGCCGCTGCTGGCGAGCTGGGGCAAGCAGGGCCGCGACTACATCCATCTGCTTGACGAATTCGACGAACCCGATGGCTATCGCCGGCTATTCGAAGACCTCAACGGCGGGCGCATCGATCTCTTCGCCGAGAGCGAACCCCAGCATCTGCTGGGCCAGTTGCAGGACGATATCCTCGAATTGCGTCCCCTGGCCGAGACCCGTGAGCGTTGGCCGGCGGTGGACCCGGCGCGGGACAGGTCCGTGCGTTTCCATCTGGCCCATAGTCCCCAGCGCGAGGTGGAAATCCTTCATGACCAGTTGCTGGCGCGCTTCAGCAGCGATGGCAGACTCAGGCCGCGCGATGTCATCGTCATGGTGCCGGACATCGATGCCTATGCGCCGCACATCCGCGCGGTGTTCGGCCAGCTCGAGCGTGGTGATCCCCGCTTCATTCCCTTCAGTCTGGCCGACCAGCACCAGCGCGGTTTCCAACCCTTGCTGATCGCCCTGGAGCACCTGCTGCAGCTGCCCGACAGCCGTTTCGCCCTGAGCGAGATCCTCGATCTGCTGGACGTACCGGCGCTGCGCGCCCGTTTCGGGCTACGCGAGGGCGATCTGCCGACCCTGCACCTCTGGCTGGAAGGCGCCGGCGTGCGCTGGGGGCTGGATGCCGCGCAGCGCAGTCGTCTCGACCTGCCCGAAGGCCTGACGCAGAACACCTGGCGCTTCGGACTGAGGCGCATGCTGCTGGGCTATGCGGTAGGCGGCGGCGCCGCCCTGGGCGACATCGAGCCCTTCGATGAGGTGGGTGGCCTGGACGCCGCGCTGGTCGGGCCGCTGGTCGATTTGCTCGATGCCTTGGACGCGGCTCAGGCGGCGTTGGCGCAACCGGCCCGGCCGGCGGAGTGTGGCGCGCGCTTGCAGGCGCTGCTGGCGCTGTTCTTCAGCGCACAGGACGAGCATGACGAATACCTGCTGGAGCAGCTGGAAAACCTGCGCGAGCGCTGGCTGGAGCTGTGCGAGGACGTGGCGCTGGATGAAGAGCTGCCGCTCACCGTGGTTCGCGAGGCCTGGCTGGCCGGGCTGGATGCCGGCGGCCTGGCCCAGCGCTTTCTCGCTGGGGCGGTCAACTTCTGCACCCTGATGCCCATGCGCGCCATTCCCTTCCGCGTGGTCTGCTTGCTGGGCATGCACGATGGCGCCTATCCACGCATCCATCCGCCGCTGGATTTCGACCTCATGGCTCAGGACTATCGCCCCGGTGACCGTTCGCGGCGCGAAGACGATCGCTATCTGCTGCTGGAGGCCCTGCTCTCGGCGCGCGACCAGTTTTATGTCAGCTGGGTGGGACGCAGCATCCGCGACAACAGCGAGCGACCGCCGTCGGTGTTGATCGCCCAGTTGCGCGATCATCTGCAGGCCGGTTGGCGGCTGGCCGGTCATGAGGAGGAGCCGGAGCGTCTGCTCGCGGCCCTGACCCAGGAGCATCCGTTGCAACCCTTCAGCGCCCGCTATTTCCGCGGCGAACGCGGCTATTTCAGCTTTGCCGCCGAGTGGTTGGGTGTGCACGACCGTACCTCGCGCGATGAAGATGCCCTGTTGCCGCCGCTGGTGTTGGAGGAGCCGCTGGGCCTCGACGACCTGGCGCGCTTTCTGCGCGGGCCGGTGGATCTGTTCTTCGCCAATCGCCTCAAGGTGCACTTCGAGGCGCCCGATGCCCCGGCGGAAGACGAGGAACCCTTCGGTCTGGACGCCCTGACCCGTTACCAACTGGGCGAAGGCCTGCTAGAAGCGGCGCTGGCCGAGCCGGAAGCCGTCGACCGAGCGCTCACCGCGGCGGCCGAACGCCTGCGCGGTAGTGGTCGCCTGCCGTTGGCGGGTTTTGGCGAGCGGGCTGGACAGGCGTTGCGCGAGCCGCTGCCCGCCGTGGTGGCCCAGGTCGAGGCCTTGACCCTGCGCTGGCCCGAACCCCTGGAAGAGGCCGTGACCCTCGATCTCGAACATCGCGAAGTGCAGTTGGTGGCCAATCTCGAACGTTTGCGCCGGGGCCCCGAAGGGCTGCTGGCCCTGACCGCCCAGGCCAATGGCCTGGGCAATGCCCGTACCCGCAAGTGGCATCGGCTGTTGCGACCCTGGGTGCAGCACCTGGTCGCGGCGGCCGGTGGTCTGCAGCTCACCACCGCCGTGGTGGCGACCGACCTGACCCTGCTGCTACCACCGCTGGACACCGAGCTGGCCCAGCGGCAGTTGCATGAATTGCTGGATGCCTGGGCGCTGGGTCAGCGGCGCCCGCTGCCGGTGGCGCCGCGCACCGCCTTCGCCTGGCTGGCCAATGAGCCGGACAAGGCCCTGGCCTTCGCCGAGCAGGCCTACCAGGGCGAAGCGGCGACCCATCCGGCACTGCGCCGCCAATATCCGGACTTCGCTGCCTTGCTGGCCGACGAGGAATTCGACGGCTGGTGCCAGACCCTCTATGCGCAGGTCTTCACTGCCGGTTGGCAGGTGGTCGGCGGGGAGGGGCAGGCATGAGTCAACGTCCGCTCGCCCTGCGCTTTCCACTGCAGGGCAATCAGCTCATCGAGGCCAGTGCCGGGACCGGCAAGACCTTCACCATCTCCGCGCTCTATGTCCGTCTGGTGCTGGGCCACGGCGCGGCAGAGACGGCGTTCGGCCGCGAGTTGTTGCCGCCGCAGATTCTGGTGGTGACCTTTACCGAGGCGGCCACCCAGGAACTGCGTGACCGTATCCGCCATCGGCTGGCCGAGGCGGCACGCTTCTTCCGTGAGGAGATCGCGGCACCCGATCCGCTGCTCGACGCCTTGCGCGAGGACTTCCCCGTCGAGGCCTGGGCCGATTGCGCCCGGCGCCTGGACATCGCCGCCCAGTGGATGGACGAGGCGGCGGTGTCCACCATCCACAGCTGGTGCCAGCGCATGCTGCGCGAGCATGCCTTCGACAGCGGCAGCCTCTTCGTGCAGAACCTGGAGCAGGACCAGAGCGAGCTGCTCGCCCAGGTGGTGCGCGACTACTGGCGACGCTTTTGCTACCCCCTGGAAGGGGAGGCGCTGGACTGGGTCATCGAGCACTGGGGCGAGCCCCGGGCCCTGGCGGCGCGTCTGCGACCCCTGTTGAGCGAACCCCTGGGCGCGCCCCAGGGAGATCCCGCCACGCTGCTGGCCACGGCCCTGGCCGAGCGCCAGGCGCGATTGGCAACACTCAAGGCGCCCTGGGCGGCCTGGGCGGAAGAATTGCGTGAGCTCTGCCAGGCCGGCTGCGACGCCAAGGTGGTCGATGGGCGCAAGCTGCAGAAGAGATTCTTCGGGCCCTGGTGCGACAAGCTAGGCGCCTGGGCAGAGGATTCCGCCAGTGAAGCCCTCGATATCGGTACCGGCTTCATCCGGTTGACCGCGGAGGGTTTCGCCGAGGTCTGGACCAAGGCTAGCCCGCCGGATCACCCGGCCCTGGCGGCCATGGCGCGCTTGCCCGGGCAACTGGCCGAGCTGCCCAGCCCTGAGGTGCCGCTGCTGGAGCATGCCGCGGCCTGGGTGCAGCAAAAATTCGAGCGCGAAAAACTGCGCCGCGCCGAGCTGGGTTTCGACGACATCCTCACCCGGCTGGATAGGGCGCTGCAGGCCGATGGCGCCGGCGCGCGGCTGGCAGCGCTGATCCGTGAGCAATTCCCGGTAGCGCTGATCGACGAATTCCAGGACACCGACCCGGTGCAGTACCGCATCTTCAGCACCGTCTACGGCGCCGGGAAGGGCACCGGGTTGTTCCTGATCGGTGATCCCAAGCAGGCCATCTATGCCTTCCGCGGCGCCGATATCCACACCTATCTACAGGCCCGCCGCGCCAATGCCGGCAACCTGCATTCTCTGGACACCAATTTCCGTTCCACCGCCGCCATGGTCGCCGCGGTCAACCAGGTGTTCCAGCACGGCGAGGCGACGGCGCCGCGCGCGGCCTTCCTGTTCCGCCAGGGGGAGGACAATCCGGTGCCCTTCGAGCCGGTCCGCGCTCAGGGGCGGCGCGAGGTGCTGGAGATCGACGGTACCCCCGGCGCGGCCCTGACCCTCTGGCACCTGGCCGGCGACGAGCCCCTGGCCGGTACCGCCTATCGCACCAGCCTTGCCGAAAGCACCGCCAGCGAGATCGTCCGGTTGCTGACCCTGGCTGCCGAGGGGCGCGCGGGCTTTCGCCACGAAGACGGCGAGTTCAGGCCGCTGCGACCGGCCGATATCGCCATCCTGGTGCGCGCCGGCAGCGAGGCCCAGGCGGTGCGCCAGGCGCTGGTGCGGCGCGGAGTGCGCAGCGTCTATCTGTCGGACAAGGACTCGGTGTTCGCCGCCCAGGAGGCCCGCTGCCTGCTGGACTGGCTCAAAGCCTGCGCCGAGCCCGACGTGGATCGCCGCCTGCGCGCGGCCCTGGGCAGCCTGACCCTCGACCTGCCGCTGGCCGAACTGGACGCCCTCAATCATGACGAGCAGGCCTGGGAGGCGCGGGTGCTGCAATTCCGCGGCTATCGCCAGCTCTGGCGCGGCCAGGGCGTGTTGCCCATGCTGCGCCGCCTGCTGCAGGACTTTCGTCTGCCGCAGCGGCTGATGGCCCGCGCCGACGGCGAGCGGGTGCTGACCAACCTGTTGCACCTCGCCGAACTGCTGCAGCGCGCCGCTGGCGAGCTGGATGGCGAACAGGCGCTGATCCGCCATCTAGCCGAACAACTGGCCGCCCAGGGTGCCGCCGACGAGCAGATCCTGCGGCTGGAAAGCGACGCCGAGCTGGTCAAAGTGGTGACGGTGCACAAGTCCAAGGGGCTGGAATATCCGCTGGTGTTCCTGCCCTTCGCCTGCGCCTACCGCGCCGAGGAGGGCGCCAGCCTGCCGCTGCGCTATCACGACGATCAGGGCCGGGTGCAGCGGACCTTCCGCCCCACCGCCGAAGACCTGGCCCGCGCCGACGACGAGCGCCTGGCCGAGGATCTGCGGCTGCTCTATGTCGCCCTGACCCGCGCTCGGCATGCCTGCTGGGTCGGGGTGGCCGATCTAAAGCGCGGACGCAGCAAGGACTCCGGCTTCGCCCGTAGTGCCCTGGGCTATCTGGCCACCGGTGGCGAGCCGTTGGCGAGTTCGGTGGCCTTGACCACCGCGCTGAGCACCCTGATCGGCACCCAGCCCGATAGCTTCATCCTGCCGCTGCCGGAGGCCAGTGCTGACCGGCTACCGGAAGCGCGTGAGGCCCCGGTGACCCTCAAGGCCCTGACCGCTCGGCGTGCCGCCCGCGAGGACTGGTGGATCGCGTCCTACAGTGCCTTGCGCATCGGTACGCGCCTTGGCGAGGTACGGGAGGAGGGCCAGCTGAATCTGGAGCTGGACCTGGATACGCCCGCGGCCCAGAAGCTGTTCGACGACGACCGTCTCGCCCCGGACGAGGCCCGCCAGCCTGCCGCTGGCGAAGACCTGCATCGTTTTCCCCGCGGCCCCGGCCCGGGTACCTTCCTGCACAGCCTGTTGGAATGGGTCGGCGAGGAAGGCTTCGCCGCCATCCAGGCAGCCCCCGAGCGGCTCGACGACCTGATCGCCCGGCGCTGCCAGCGGCGCGGCTGGAATCACTGGATTTCCATCCTGCAGAGCTGGCTGCGCCAGCTGCTGGCCTTGCCGCTGCCCCTGCCGGGCGGCGACCAGCGCCTAGGCGAACTGGCGCGCTACCAGGTGGAGATGGAATTCTGGTTCGCCACCCACGGCGTCGATCTGGAGCGCCTGGATGAGCTGGTCCGCCGCGGTACCCATGGCGGCCAGGCGCGGCCGGTACTGGAACCAGGGCAGCTCAACGGCCTGTTCAAGGGCTTCATCGACCTGGTCTTCGAGCACGAGGGGCGCTATTTCGTGGTGGACTACAAATCCAACTGGCTGGGGGCCGAGGCCGCGGCCTATACCCGCACGGCCATGGAAAGCGCCGTCCTCGCCAAGCGTTATGACTTGCAATACGTGCTCTACAGCCTGGCCGTGCACCGCCTGCTCAAGGCGCGGCTGCCCGACTACAGCTACGAGCGCCACTTCGGCGGGGCCGTCTACCTCTTCCTGCGCGGTTGCGATCCGGCCGGCCACGGCGTCTTCGTCGAGCGTCCCGCCCAGGCCCTGATCGAGACCCTGGATCTGCTGTTCAGCGGTGCGGAGCTTGCCCATGTCTGATTTCAGCGCCGCTACCGAACGCCTGTTGCGCCTGGCCTCCTTGGTTCCGGAAAGCCCGTTGTCGCCCCTGAGCCGCCGTGACGACCTCTTTCGGCTGCTGGAACTCTGGGTCCAGCGCGGCTGGCTGCGCCAGGTCGACCGCGCCTTCACCAGCTTTCTCGGTGAGCTCGAAGCGAATGGCGAGTCGGCGGTGCTCTTGGCCGCAGCCCTGGCCAGTCATCAGCTCGGCCATGGTCATGTCTGTCTGGATCTCGCTGCGACCCTGCGTAATCCCGATGCGGCCCTGTCGCTGCCGCCCGAGGGCGACGAGGCGCGCAGCTCGCTGCTGCCGTCGCAACTGCTGCAGGGTTACAGCCTGGAGGCCTGGCGCCAGGCGCTGCTGGCCAGCGCCCTGGTCGATGGCGACGGCAGCGCGCCGGAGCGACCCCTGGTCCTGGGTGGCGAGCGCCTCTATCTACGCCGCTACTGGAACTACGAGCGCGAGGTGGCCGCCAGCCTGCGCCAGCGGCTGGCCACGCCGGAGCCCCTGCCGGCGGATCTCTCCGAGCGCCTCGACCGGTTGTTTCCGCCGGATGCCGAAGCCGACGGAAAACCCGACTGGCAGAAACTGGCCTGCGCCTTGGCGGTGCGGGGCGCCTTCAGCATCGTCACCGGCGGTCCTGGCACCGGCAAGACGACTACCGTGGTCCGTCTGCTCGCCTTGCTCCAGGCACCGGCGGTGGCAGCCGGTCGTCCCTTGCGCATCCGCCTGGCCGCGCCCACCGGCAAGGCCGCTGCCCGTCTTACCGAATCCATCGGCGGCCAGGTCAGCCGCCTGCCGGTGGACGAAGAGCTGCGCCGGCACATCCCCACCGGGGTGACCACGGTGCATCGGTTGCTGGGCAGTCGCCCCAATACCCGCCACTTCCGCCATCACCGCGGACAGCCACTGCCGCTGGACGTGCTGGTGGTGGACGAGGCCTCGATGATCGACCTGGAGATGATGGCCAGCCTGTTGGCGGCCTTGCCGCCGCGGGCGCGCCTCATCCTGCTCGGCGACAAGGACCAGTTGGCTTCGGTGGAGGCGGGCGCGGTGCTGGGTGATCTCTGCCGCGATGCCGAAGCTGGGCGCTACAGCCCCGCTACCCGCGCCTGGCTGGAGGCGGTGAGCGGCCAGTCATTGGCGGCAGCCGACCTGGCCGTCGGCGATGACCAGGGCGATGCCCTGGCCCAGCAGGTGGTGATGCTGCGCCGCTCGCGCCGCTTCGGCGCCGGCAGCGGCATCGGCCAGCTGGCGCGCCGCGTCAATGCCCAGGATGGGCTGGGCGCGCAGCAGGTGCTGGTCGACGGCGGCTATGCCGATCTCCATCGCGTGTTGCTCAAGGGGCCGGAGGATCGGGCCTTGGAGCGCCTGGTGCTGGAGGGCCGCGGGCGTGCTCGCGGTTATCGGCATTATCTGGAGGTCCTACGCCAGGCGCGGCCCCAGGCGGATACCTCACTGGACGATCCGGCCTGGACGCACTGGGCCGGTCAGGTGCTCGCCGCCTTCGACGATTTCCAGCTGCTCTGCGCCGTGCGCAAGGGTCCCTGGGGCGTGGAAGGCCTCAACCTGCGCATCGCCAGTGCCCTGTTGGCCGCCGGCCTGCTCAGTGGCGAGCATGGCTGGTACGAAGGCCGCCCGGTGCTGGTGACGCGCAACGACTACAGCCTGGGGCTGATGAACGGCGACATCGGCATCACCCTCTGCCTACCCGACGCCACCCAGCCGGGGCGCAAGGTGCTGCGGGTCGCCTTTCCCCGCGGCGATGGCAGCGGCGGCCTGAGATTCGTCCTGCCCAGCCGGCTGGCGGCGGTGGAGACGGTGTTCGCCATGACCGTGCACAAGTCCCAGGGCTCGGAATTCGCCCATACCGCGCTGCTCTTGCCCGAGCAGCTCAGCCCGGTGCTGACCAAGGAGCTGGTCTACACCGGCATCACCCGGGCGCGTGATGACTTCACCCTCATCGAAGCCCGCGGTGGCATCTTCGCCGAGGCGGTGGCGCGGCGGGTTCGGCGCGTCAGTGGGCTGGACCTGGATTTGCGAAATACTGTGTAAATATACAGATAACTGCTGGACGCTCCCGCCTGGCCTGCCTAAGGTGAGGGGGAGCCGTCCGTGATGAGAGCGCCATGACTTCCCTGCCTTTCGCCTCCCTTGTGCTTCCCCTGTTGCTGCTGGCCGGCTGGGCCGGTTCGGCCGTCTGGCTGACCGGCCGCCAGCGCTATCTCCAGCAGCAGCTCGACAGCGCCGCCGAGCGCTACGACATGCTGCGCGACGACCTGCAGCGGGCCGAATTAGCCAATGGCCGCCAGGTGGTGGAGCTGGGCGCCGAGCGCGAACGCACCGCCACCCTGCAGCGCCAGCTGGAGGCCAATCGGGAGCTGGAGGCCGAGTTGCGCCAGCAGACCCGCCAGGCCCAGCTGCAAGCCGCCGAGCAGCACGCCCTGGCCGAGGCCACCCGCGCCCAGTTGCAGGGCATCCAGGAGCAACTCGCCGAGCTGCGTGAGCGCCAGCACCGCGAGCAGCAACTGCACGCCGAAGTGCAGGAACGCCACGCGCGCCTGGCCGAAGAGCACGCCACCCTCAAGACCACCCTGGAGCAGAAGGAAGAGCACTTCCAGGAACAGCACCTGTTGCTGCGCGAGAGCCGCGAGCAGCTCAAGCTGGAGTTCGAACAGCTGGCCGGACGCATCTTCGAAGCCAAGGGGCAGGCCTTCGCCCAGCACAGCCAGCAGTCGCTGGATGCCCTGCTACGGCCCTTCCGCGAGCAGATCGAAGGCTTTCGCGCCAAGGTCGAAGACATCCACCACAAGGACGTCCAGCAGCAGGCGGCCCTCGGCCAGCAACTGCTCGATC
>CAUQPA010000074.1:0-11597 GCA_963519325.1 uncultured Pseudomonas sp.
CCCCGGACCGCCTCCAGGCGGCTTGAGCGCTCCCAGCCTCTCGTGTCCACCGGCGCTGCGAGCGATGCCGTGCCGGTTTGACTGGGAAGGGGTAGCATTACCGTGAGTACGCAGGCGAATCAGCGAGATTTGATCATGAGCGAGAGAGAGAACCTGGAGCTTGAGTCCCGGCGTCTCCAGGTAGAAATGCAGCGGATGATCGTCCAATCCATGAGAGATACGGCCGAAATAAACCGGAAGAACCTGGAAATGCTCTCCAAACCAGCTTGGCGATCGGCCGAGTATTTCTGGCTCCCGCTGGGCATCGGCTCCGCCATGGCCTTGATTCCGATGGCAGTCGTTGTTCTGCTACACAAGATGTCTTAGCTCCCCGTCGGCCTATCTTCTATATCGAGTTTTGAGCGAGCCAAAGCCGTTCGGAGATATTGGGGAATGAGTAGCCATGCGTGATCTCCGACAGACGACGCTGCTCACCCCACGCCGCCGCGGCTACCAAGACTACTTGGCCGGCTTGGGCGACCCCTGCCCGTACCCGAACAACACCGTCCAGACGATCGAATGGTGGGATGGCTGGGTGATTGCCGAGCGGATCCTTCGAGAGCTTGATGAGGACGCCCCGGTTTCTGGAATTTGAAATCTGAGGGCCAGGGGCTCAACAGCTGCTCAGATCTCAAGGGATGCGCTGTAATTTTATATAGGATCTGGGTCGTCAAGGTAAGGGGTTCGAGGATTGGAGAAGTAGTAACCAATCGCCGCAATAGTCGGAACGTGAGCTCTATAATTTGGCTGGCTTACTAAGTCTTTGCAGTAGTCACTAACGTACTCTTCATCAAAGTAATACATTCTGAAGAGCATAAACGTTGTGTTCTCTTTTTCGAGCAGCCTCCGTAATTCTGTGGGCAGAGCGATGGCACAGACATCCAGCATGTTTACGGATTTAAAATATTCTTTGTATTCGTCTAGGTATCTGTGGCGATACTGCATCTCTGCAGCGTTGACGTTGGCTGCAGTTAGGTCCCCGTGACTTATTGAATCCCTGATCAAGCCGGTGAGGGTTACCTGCTCCAGTTTAGGACTTAACTCGTTCCACAACATGTCCTGCCAAGCGATTCTAAGCACACGCTTTTCAGGGCCTTCCCTAAGATCTTCGTAAATCCCATGAAAATTGCCTCCAAGATTCGCCATCGTGCTGACAAAATCGCATAGTCCCGTGATTCTTAGGTCTGTTGCAGAAACCTGGCTCAACACCCAGGACATTTTGCTGATCTGTGACTGTGCAGCGTTCATGAATACCATCTGCTGCTCTTTCTCAGCCTGCTCGCTGGCTTGTTCATTGGCCTTTTTAAGTTGTTTGAAACCAACCCAAAACGCCCCTACTGTTGCGAATTGGCCTAGGGCTTGAATTACGTCATTGACACTTAGAGGAAGGCCAAGTTGCTTTATATTGCCTCGCTCAAAGTATAAGCCTATAATCAAAGGAACAGCAGTGCATGTGGCAGATAGTAATATACGGTTCCGACTGCACCAAGACTTGAAGCGGTTGATATTCAAAGCGATCCCTGCGAAATTGCAATTGATTGCAAAATCCTAGTGTATCCGAATTTGGGCAGCGAACACCGCTCTCCCGAAGTAATATCATCCCGATAGAGCGACGCGCGCTCATGGGCAACCCCGCCGGCACCGCCGGCAGCAACCAGAGGTAACAGTATGAAAACATGTGTGGTCTACGGCAGCATGGGTTCGGAGCGGACGTCCGACCAGTACCCCACGGTAAATCTTTGTGACGACTGCTACAGCGATCGCCGATCCAAAGGAGCAGATTCGGAGGTCGTCACGGCGAACGCGACCTACGAAGCGGACCTGGGTGATTGCGACGACTGTGGCAAATCCGCCGCAGACGAAGCTCACGAGCAGAGTTGATGTCAGCGCCCGGACGTAAAATGCGCGTCCGGGCACCCTGCCGCGGCGCGCGTCGACCTCGCATAACAGTGTCTATGCTTCATGCTTGGAATAGCTTTCAGGCCCAATGGTGTGCGCAAGCGAAAGCTTGACTTAGCTTTTGACTGCGGTTTGAAAATCAAAATGCCGCGTTTTGAAATTTCCTACTTTCCGAACCTAGCGCGGGATATTTTTCTAATTCGCATAATCATAATTATGTTAAATTGGATATGGGTTTTGCGTGATAGCCGCTCTTCGCCATCATCAGTTCATTCTTAAAGGAAATTAAGAAGACCTGACAATTATCTCCTACTTCTTCCAAAGCAGGTCATACATGTCTTTCTTAGCAACGCCGAGTAGCTCATTCTTATAGTCAGACCTACAAAAATCCAAAAGTGTCCTTTCAGCGGTTATAAAAAAGCCTAATCCAAAAACCTTCTCGAGTTCCGGAATGCGCTCCGGCCGATAGATACGCAGACGGGAGGTCAGCTTTGAAACCTCCTCCTGGTGTTTCGCTAGGCGCTCTTCCATAAGGAACGTATTGATGGAGTTCCTTGCTTCTGCATAATTAATGTTTTCAGAGTCGGGTGCAGAGATCATAACCTTTGGAGTTGCTGTAATACCTTCAGCCATTAGATAGCTCAAGTAGTCATCTACATCGAGTTTATGGGATACGCTTTCAGTGCTACAGTAAGGGTGTAAGTGAGGTATTTCAAAAAAATTTTTCGTTGACTTTAAGCTTGAGTTGCAGGGATGACAGCTTGGAACCAGGTTGTACAAAGCGAGTGAGAGGTAAGGATAGTAGTCTTGTGAATAAAAGTGGTCGAGCGGCGGTCTTAGGCTAAGTTCAGACGAGGTTGAGATTATTGTATCTATATTAGTAAGCTGACAGTACGGACAAAGTTTGTATATCGCACCGCTACAGAGCGCATAAGCGTTCCACCCTGGCTTCGATTTGCTAGAAAAATAGCTATAGTTGAAAGTTTTTTTGCACGCCATATGGAAATTATTTCTTTCCTCGTCACTCAGCTTTACAAGGCGGCTCTCTATATCAATTATTATTGCTTTGAGTCGATCTGCAGGTGCAAGAGCTATTTCACCTCCGTAGTCCCTTATAAAGTGATCAAGTAGAACGCAAGAATGCGGTTCACTTTTTTTAATAACGTCCTTGATATATTTATCATGTTTTTCCTGAATCTTTCTTGGCCAGCAATCTGTGATATTTATAAGCATGGCTGTTAATCTTTTCTAATCTGTTCATTAAGCATTGCCATAAGCTGCTTACGCAGCGCAGGATCACCGATTACAGAAATCTGGCTAGGCGACACTTCCTCGCCATTTCGAATCCTATCGATTAGCTCCCTAATAATCTTCGCTGTGAAGCTACCTATAGTGCCAGCATTGGCAATTTCGCGCATTACTGTCTCCACTGGAGCACCGAAGGTTGGCTGATCACTGTCTTGTGGAATATCCATAATTCTTTTTATGCTATCCTTGTCTTCTAAATTTACAACAAACTCTCTCGGAAAATCTGACATCAACACTGGGGAGTGCGTGGTGACAATAACCTGGACTGTCTTAAACCAAAGTTTTATGTTGGCAATGGTCTTATCTAGATAATTTATGTAATGCTGCTGCCATTTCAAATGCAAAAATGCATCGCCTTCGTCTATTAAAAGCAGTAGATGCTCATTTTTTGGATTTGGAGCCAGATCGGCAACTGCCTGCGTTATGCTCGCGAACTGATCGAATAGGGCCGCGGCTCCTGAGCTGAGTTGGTTGAACTTAGTAAAGCCAACTCTCGATATGTCAATGTGATGTAATAGGGCGTGTTGACTATGATTTATTTCATGTAAGTCATTCTCTAAAGTTCTATCTCTTAGTATTCTTGATACATGGCGCAGGGTGCCAATCGCTGATCTAAAAGCCGTTCTTGATTTGGTTCTTCTTTGAGATATATTTTTAATCCGGTTTATGCTTATCGTAAATCCCAGATCTTCTAATAGCTGAAGATCTCCGCCAAGACTGGCTTTGCAAGACCTCTTTGCGGAAACATATGCCCTTAACCTTATTGCATAGTCGTCTCCTGCTAACGCTTTATATGTTGTTAAAAATTTAGATCTTAAGTGTTCTTGTTTACTCCTAAGATTGAGAAACTCTGGGCTGTCGTAGGTGGCTTTCGTTTCACGTAGTTCTAAATGGACATGCTCTAAATAATCATACTCGTTCTGGATCTCCACAAATAAAGAGTCTTGAATAAACCTTCTTCGGGCGATTAGGGTTAGTAGGTTTTCTATGTCGCGATCTGTAATCGGATCAAGCTTTAAATAGGATAGGATATTTATTTTGAATTCTTGTTTAAGTTCCTCCGCTATGCGTGTCTCAGTATCGGTAAGAGATTTGGCCAGTTTAGATGGCCGTGGTACTAGCATCTTTAAGTGAGGGTCTGAAACCGGCGTTTCTCTCAGGTATGGAACTGGCGTATAGTAAATTATGCACGTTTTATATTTTTCTTCAGGATGATCGAAGGCAACACTGTCATGCGCTTTTCTGTCGCCAGAAAGGATTTGATTCATAAGCGAGAACAGGCAAGCTGTTTTGCCTGAGCCATTTGGCCCTACCAATAACGTCATCGAGTTGGCCTGATATAGGCTGTCTCTTCCGAGGTTTATAGTTTTAGAACGATGTAGTTTAATTTCTCGTCGCTCATGAAGAAAAGACCTGATCAACTGTTTCTCCTTAAGTGTTCGATGTCTCGTGTGTAGTGCTTATTCATTGCTTGGATTGATTTATTTGTACGGCTTCGTCCTGCGTTAAATCGAATATATTGGGCTTGCCTTACGCCGGCAGGAAAGCGCTAGCCGATTCGGAACTACCGAGCCAATGATCGGCAGGCCAAAGGTAGCAAAGACTATCAGGTCATTGCCTTCCACCTGAACGAGCCCTAGGTGGGCGCAAACCCGCCGCATCTACGTCACGCTGCTCCTTAGCATGTCCTCATCATATCGGTCGGAATGACGAGTCATGCTGCATCCCCAAAACACCACTCGTGATGCTCTTTCACTGCCGCATGGTCATCAGCGCCAAGGCGAGCTAAGCCCTACCCTCGCGCGCCTTGCCGCGGCCTACGGTAAGGCGATGACGCCCGAGCAGATCGCCAAAGAGTTGGAGTACAGCGCCACCTATGTGGCGAAGAAGATCGGTGCCGCCGGCTACGAGCACCTGCCCTGGGTCAAGGCGATAGCCCCTCATCGGCGAAAGCGCGGCCTACGCTGGGTCTACGCGACCGAAGCCGTCGCGAAGTACCTGGACACTCCCCAATGAGGCGGACCGTGCACATAGCGTTGTTCAGCGCTCTGTGGGTGAGCCTGGCTCATGGTCAGGCCGGTGCTCCGGCTCCTGCTTCCCCGGGCGCGAAAGATTCTTTCGCTGCACCTGGTAGCGAGAGCTTCTACCGAGGAAAGGCCGAGGGGTGGTTCTGGTACAAGGACCCGCCCGAGGACGAGCCTGAGCTCGAGGTGAAAGCGCCGCTCCCTCCTCCACCGCCACCCGCGCCGATGCAAAAGGCCGAGCCGCCGGCGGCGCCTGCAGCGGAACCTGGCCCCGAGCTGTTCAGCGTCGCCTGGATCCGCGACAACCTGCCCAAGTACCGCGATCGCGCGATCGATAATCCGACCGATGCCAACGTGCAGGCCTACTACTACCTGCAGCGCGTCATGATGGACAAGTCGTCCAAGTTCTCCGAGCGGTCCAGCCAGGTGATCATGCGTGATCCGTTCCTCGACGAGGACAGCCGGCGGCCGGTGGCCACCTATGCGGCGAACGCGCTCAATCGGGAAGTCTCGAACAACCGGGACAAGGTGCTCAAGGGCCTGGCCAACAAGGTCGGCCTGTTCTTCTTCTTCAAGGGCAACTGCGTGCTCTGCGCTGAGCAGGCCGCCGTGCTGCAGTCCCTGACGGCGGCCACCAGCATCCGGATCATCCCGGTCTCGCTGGACGGCGCGCCCCTCGACAATGGGCTGTTCGCGAACTACCGCACGGACGATGGTCAGGCCAAAAAGCTTGAGGTCTATCAGGCCCCTGCCCTCGCCTTGGCGATCCCGCCGGGCCGGACCGAGATTGTCGGCTACGGCGCCATCACCCTGGACGTGCTGTTCAACCGGGTCCTGATCGCTGCGCGCGAAGCCTCGCTCATTGACCAGAAGACCTTCGCCTCCACGCAGCCCTTCTTCGACAACGGCCTGCTGACCCTCGAGGACAACGATGGGCTCAGCCAGGACCAGATCGACCAGGACCCCGCCGCGTTCGTTGAGAGCATGCGCCGCAAGCTCGCCCGCAAGACCATAGATGGAGAGGTGCCCCATGAGGCGCAGCAGTAAGCAGTCGTTGTGCGCAGCCGTGCTGGTTGTGGCCCTCGCGCCCCTGGGCGCCTATGCCAACATCGAGAGCCAGCTGGACTCGATGTTCAACTCGATGTCCAACAGCACCGACCCGGGCATGTACCAGACGGCAACCCGAGGGGTAGTCAGTGGCGGCTCGATGCGGATCCGCAACCAGATCGCGACGGCGCCGGTCGTCTCCTTCCGGCCGCCCTCCTTCCAGGCCGGCTGCGGCGGCATCGACATGTTTGCTGGCTCCTTTTCGTTCATCAACGCTCAGCAGTTTGTTCAGTCGCTACGCTCCATCGCCTCCAACTCGGTAGGCGTAGCGTCCGGCTATGCGTTCAAGCTAGCGCTCAAGGCGATGGGGCCGACGGTAGAGAACACCATCGCCAACCTGCAGGAGACTATGCAGGATCTCAACGGCCTCATGTCCAATAGCTGCCAGCTCGCCCAGGGCCTGGTGACGGACGCGTTCTCCGCGTTCGAAGGCAAGGACAACATGCAGACGGCCACGGGGAACACCGTGAAAGGCCTTGCTGACAGCTTCGGCTCGCTGTTCTCCGGCAGCACCAACTCGAAGTCGCCGACGGAAGAGAAGAGCAAGGCTGGCAACTTCGTCAGCTGCGAGGACACCGGCAACGTCGTCTGGTGCGCCATGCAGCAGTACAACAGCCAGCAGTTCTTCAAGTACGGATCTCAGCAGACCGACGAGATGATCATGTCCTTCACCGGCTCGGTAGTCATCACCGGCCTGGTGGACGCGGCCGATGGTAAGGGGCAGGTACCCGAGACCAAGCCGATATTGCCGACCAGCATTTCGCTGCAGGACATCGTCGAGGGGCAGAAGACCCAGACGGTGCCGATCTACTCCTGTGCCGGGGACACAGCGGCGTGTCTGGCGCCCAGTATCAACCCGATCGCTTTCGACGGCTTGGCGGAGAAGATCATCAAAGGCTTCAATGGCTCGAACGGCTCCGTCGGCATCGTGAACAAGTGGGCGACTAACACAGGGGCGTTCACCAACGATGAGCAGGCCATCCTCAACATGATGCAGAAGCCGGGCTTTGCCGGCATGGTCCAGCGCCTGTCGCAAGGTAGCGAATCGATGGCCCGCGGCTTCGTTTCTGCCCACGCGAAGATGCTCGCGCTCGAAGGCGCGTATTCGCTGGTGAAGTCCTACATCGACTCGGCTGAGACAGTGATCACCCGCGGCAAGATGGTCGACAAGCTAGGCAAACCTGCCGGGGAATTCATCGGTACCGCACGTGACCGCTTGGTGCAGGAGCATCAGGCGCTGCTGAGCCGCTACGGCAACGAAAACGACCTGGTGCTCGATTACGAGGCGCGCATGAAGGTGCTGCCCACGCCTGCCGCATTTATCAACGTCGAAAAACCTGTGCAGGGAGCTCAGTAATGGAGTTCTCAATCTACTCGGTAGGGTCGGCGACCTACCTCGAAAGCATCCTCAACGCCGTGGCAATGATCTCGGGATCGGGCAGCATCGAATCGTTGGCCAAGGTCGGTCTGTTGATCGGCGCCCTCTTCCTTGGCTTCCAAGCGGTATTCAAGAACCAGGCTATCCCTTTCCAGCAGGTGGGCGTGGCCCTGATCCTGTACATGGCACTCTACGGCCCCACCGGCCGGGCGGTCGTGGAAGACGTTTATGACGGCACAGTCGTGGTCGTCGACAACGTGCCGATCGGACCGCTGTTCGTAGGGTCCGTGGTGTCCAACATCGGCTACAAGCTGACCAGGGAGATGGAGCAGGCCTTCTCCACGCCGGCCATGACGACCTACGGGTTCGCCGACCCCCTCACGACCTTGATGAAGGTGCGCGGCGCTACCCGCAATGTCCTGGCGATGCCGTCTGTGATGGGCGACACCCGCGCCGGGGGAGACTTCGTACGGTCGTGGATGACCTATATCAAGGAGTGCACCCTGGTTGGGGTAGGCCGTAACGTGGCGGCCTACGGGGCCCTGATGCGAAGCAACAACCCTGTTGATTCCATGAGATTCGACAGTCAGGTTTATGGGACAGAAATCTTCGAGGGCAACACCGGCGTCGGTACCTACTACAACTGCTCGGAAGCGCACACACATCTCAAGGCGCTCAGCGCTTCAACGCAGAGCGGCATCATGGACGATGTGGCAAAGCTGGCGTTCCAGAAGCCTGGCAAGACGGTCACCGGTGACGATGTCACCACCCGGGTGGACGATGCACTTCGCGGCTTGAATCTCCAAGTGGCAGACGCCCGTGCCTTCACCATGGCATCCGTGCTGCTTCCGATCTTCGAGCGCGCGCCAGCACAGAAGGCCCTTGAGGACCAGCAAGGTGCCTACGCCATCATGCTCAGCCAGGCTCAGGCGCAACAAGCCACCCAGTGGGCTGCAGAAGGCTCGATGTTCACGCGCTATGTCCGGCCATTCCTGACGTTCTTCGAAGGCCTCATCTACGCCATCACCCCCATGATGGCGTTCCTCCTGGTGATGGGTACCTTCGGGATGAATCTCATCACCAAGTACATCACCATGCTGTGCTGGATGATGCTGTGGCAACCCATGTTGGCCATCGTCAACCTCTATACCAACTGGTACACCGGCACGGTGATGGAGGGGCTGCTCGCGACCACCAGCAGTGTCACGGACGGCAATGCCCTTTCGTTCGAGATGATGAAGCAGATGATGCCTGCCCTGGACAGCGCGATCGGCGTTGCCGGCTTGATGGCATCCTCGGTACCAGTGATCAGCATGTTCCTAGTCACCGGTAGCGCGGTCGCGTTTACCAGTATGGCTCAGCGTCTCGGGGGCTCCGATCAGATCAACGAGAAGATCGTATCGCCTGACGTTGTTACACCGTCCGCGGGCCTGCAAACGACCCCTCATGCCACGAGCGACTACGATAAAGGCCTAAGGATCAATGGCTCCGAAAATCAGCGTGGAACCATTGATATCTCGCAAGGCCTCTCCAACACCATGCAGAGCCAACGGGCCCAGGCAGAGCAGTCGTCTGAGACCTTCAACAAGCAACTGATGAGTTCTTTCGCAAAGCAGTTCGAATCGGCGAAAACAATCGGCGAGCAGGCCGAGGTCGGAAGAGCGATGCAGAGCGCTTTCGGCTTGAGCCGCAATGCGGAATTCAATAGCGGGTACCAAGCGGCTAAAAGTAGCGGGCTATCAAGCAACCAGATTGACGCAGCAGTTGCTGCAACTACACTTTCTGCTAACGGAGCGCTGAAAGCGCCGATGGGGGCTGTCGGATCTGCTTCCGTGGGAGTTGGCGGCAGCACTGCCTCGAGCATCCAAACAAGTGACACGCAAAAGTTAGAAAGTGCGGTGAGTAGTCTGAAGTCTTCGGGACTCAGTGAAACAACAAAAAATGCTATCGATAAAACCGAAGGCTACAAGGTAGCAGAGAACTTCCAAAATTCGGAACGCCTCGGGGTATCTCAATCGGATCAGGAAAGTCTGTCCCGCTCTGCACAAAAAGCTATTTCCGATAATAAGCAATACTCTGAAACTGCTGCATATCAGAAGAGCGTCGGCATGTCCGAAAATATGGGCGTTGACTCTTGGGCAGGTCGTGCGATTCGCGAAGGCAAGGCTGATTCCTTGGTCAATGAGGCAATGAATAAATATCCTCAGGACTTCAAGGAGCAGCACGCACTCAACGCAAGTATGCTTGATCCCGAGCGCCGCGATGTCGGCGCGGCGTTGATCACGCTAGGTAAACACAATGACCTTGGTGTACTGGCCCGGCCTCCATTGAATCACGACGAATACAGCAACATTCGCCAGCTACAGCCACGGGAGTTCTCGGACATTCAGCGCCCCAACACCGAGGGCGTAGAGCGCGACACCGCTAATGCGGGTCACCAGGTGTCCAGCGGTGACTTCGCGCAGCGTCACAGCGCTGGTTATGCGAATGCGTCAGGCCCAGCAGCCACGAAAGCGGTCGGCGATGCCTGGAAGAGCCACGACCGTACGATTGAAGGCTCGGGCCAAGCCTATGCTCAGCGCGCGATGCACGACGAGCGCGCCGCTGCGGAAGGCAGGCTTCGGGATAAGTCCAGAGACGTCGATAACCGCGGCGAGTCCCTTACCAACATCGCCGGCTCGGCTATTGACCGTGCACGTGATTGGGCAGGCCTCAAGCCTCAATTTGAAGCGTACAAGGCGAGTGCGGAGAACCTGGGGCTGCAGGGCGCTCAACAAGACGTCTATGCGAGTGCAAAGCTGGGGCATCTGGACAATGCCGAAGTGAAGCAAAAGTGGGACGGGTATGTAAAAGAAAAGGGGATGGACAAAGAGCTGGCGGCGGGCATGTACGAAAACATCGTTCAGGCTGCTCGGTCCAATAACGGCAATGGCGCGCTAGGCGACGTTATGACGTTAAATCGTGCGGATGATATCGTGGATGACGTGAACCTTCGAGGGTTACAAAAAGGCCACTAAATAAAGCCCGCGTAAGCGGGCTTTATTATTCACCCTCGATAATGTCTTTTATGTGAACGTCTCGCAGATAATTCTCACCCATACGATACGGGTTGTAGATGCCGTCCTGCATCTTTTCAAGCTCCTCTATTGCTGACATGTCGTTCGTCTTCCGGTCACTACTGATTGAGTTACCGTGAGCCATCGCGTGTACTAGAGGCACAAGAGAGATTAAAAACTGCAATCCGCAATACTGGGCTGTCTTCCCAGTGAAGATAGCAGCAGCCGCTCCGGCGACAGTGAAGATAAGGAAAGCTGTAAGGTAAACTGAGTTCTTGGCTCGCCCGGCTATCCAAGCACCGATTAGCATTGCGGAGATTATTGCAATCGCCGCGCAAGATACGAGATCGGCGATTTCAGTTCTATCATCGTGAAGGTATACGATCCCGGTTCCCGATGCTAAAACAGGAAGGATGATCTGCAAGAAAAAGCTCAGTTTGGTCTTGTTTAGATTGCGATTGATCCCATAGAAGACGTGCGAAAAACGTGAGCCGCGCGGTTGCTGTACATCCACTGCAAGTTTATCGACCAAGTTTACGACGCACGCAGTTTGACGCTGGCTAAAGCTGTCAGCCGAGATCAGGTCCTGTATCGACGACACGGTCCGAGTTAGCTCCAACGAGACCCCTTTAAATCTCGTTAAATTGATCGACGCAAGGTCGATGCTATCTGGTGGTAGACCTAGATAGCCTTCGAGCAGGGCTTCCGCCCTACGCACTTCCCCGGCAATGATCGGATGCATGATGCACCTCCTGATTCGATAGACCTATGGTATCGCAGGTCCCA